>CAJPFZ010000487.1 GCA_905339355.1 Burkholderiaceae bacterium | reverse complement strand
TTCATAGCGGAGGACGAGGCGCTGGCAAGGCGCTTCAGACTCGTGCACATACAGGAGCCCACCGTCGAGCAGACGCGCAAGATCCTCTACGGCATAAAGCCGAGGCTGGAGAGGAGCTACTCGGTGAAGGTCACGGACGGGGCGGTTGAGACGGCCCTGGACATGTCCCAGAGATACATGCGGAGCCTCAAGATGCCTGACAAGGTCATAGGCTGGCTCGACACCTCGTGCGTGAAGGTAGAGATAAACAGGCCCACAGAGCCTGTAAAATCCGACGACGTAATAGAAGTCATCTCCCAGGAGACCAGGATACCCAGGTACATGATCTTCAGGGACACTGTAGGCAGGTTCAAGGACATGGAAATGCAGCTCTCGAAGAGGGTCGTGGGCCAGAGGGAGGCCATAAACGCGCTCTCCAAACGGCTCCGGTTGAACAAGGGCCCCCTGAAGGAGAACTTCTCGAGGCCTGACGGCGTGCTCCTTTTCCTCGGCCCCACCGGCGTCGGAAAGACCGAGCTGGCGAAATCCCTCGCCGAGTTCCTCTTCGGCGACGAGAAGAAGATGATAAGGATAGACATGAGCGAGTACAAGGACTCGGCGGTTGCCGTCGATAAGCTCATCGGCATGCCGCGCGGCATAGTGGGCTCCGAGCGGGGCGGGCTTCTTTCCAACCCGGTGCGCGAGAACCCCTACTCGGTCGTGCTCCTCGACGAGATAGAAAAGGCGCACCCGTTCGTCCTGAACCTCTTCCTCCAGGTCTTTGACGAGGGCTGGCTCACCGACGGCAGGGGCAAGAGGGTATACTTCAGCGACACGGTCATAATAATGACCAGCAACCTCGGAGCGGACGTATTCAAGAAGTACGTAAAGCCGCTGGGCTTCCTGTCCGAGAGCGACGTCGACGCCAAAGGCTACAAGAGGGACATCGTAAAAGACGTTGAAAACGCCCTTTCGCCCGAGTTCCTCAACAGGATAGACGACATAATCGTCTTCACCCCTCTGACGCGCGAAGAGGTCAAGGAGCTCACGCATATGTACATCGAGAGGATACGCGAGCACATGGAAGGCTACGGCAAGCACCTCACCGTGACCGAGGCCGCGCTTGACGCTCTCGTGGAAAAGGGATATAACCAGAAATACGGAGCGAGGTTCCTGAAACGCCACGTGGACGAGAAGGTCAAAGTGCCTGTCACGCTCATGTGGAAAGAAGGGGACTCCTTCAAAATAGACGCGAGCGACGGTGAAGTAACTGTCGAAACATCGCAGGCGGGAGAACCGGCCCTGATATGATTAAAAACATCCTTGTGCCGCAGGACGGCTCGGCTTACGCGAAGGCTGCGCTCGACTACGCGATGTGGCTCGCGAAGAAGTTCGGCGCGGGCCTCACCGGACTGCACGTGGTAGACGTCGTGTCCCTGGAGGGTCCGTTCCTGCACGACATATCCGGCTCTCTTGGCTTCGAGCCTTTTCTGAACTTCTCGACGAGGATGCGAGAGGCGCTGGAGTCGCGCGGCAAGACCATCCTCAGCACCTTCGAGGAAGCCTGCGCGGAAAACAAGGCCGAATGTGAGACGCAGATAAGCTTCGGGATAGT
>CAJPFZ010000486.1 GCA_905339355.1 Burkholderiaceae bacterium | reverse complement strand
GCGCAGCCGGTCGGCCACGAACTCCATCTGGGCACCGGAGTCCATCAGACGGAAGTTGTCGAAGACGAAGAAGTGGGCCAGGATCGATTCGGGGTTCAGGCCGATGGCCTTCAGCAGGATCGTCACCGGCATCTTGCGGCGGCGGTCGACGCGGAAGTACAGGATGTCCTTCGGATCGAACTCGAAGTCGAGCCACGAACCACGGTAGGGGATGATTCGCGCGCTGAAGAGCAGCTTGCCGCTCGAATGCGTCTTGCCCTTGTCGTGCTCGAAGAACACGCCCGGCGAACGGTGCAGCTGGCTGACGATGACACGTTCGGTGCCGTTGACGATGAACGAGCCGTAGTCGGTCATGAGCGGCACTTCGCCCATGTAGACCTCCTGCTCCTTGATCTCCTTGACGGTTTTCGCCTGCGGCGACTCGCGGTCGTAGATGATCATCTGCAGCTTGGCGCGCACGGCGGCAGCGTAGGTCAGGCCGCGCTGCTGGCACTCCCGCGTGTCGAACGCAGGCTTGGCCATGTTGAATTCGATGAACTTCATCTCCACGAACCCGTTGTGCGACACGATCGGGAACGCGGACAGGAAAGCGGCTTGCAAGCCCTCGGGCTTGCGTTTTTGCGGTGGCACGTCCTTCTGCAGGAAGGCGACGTACGACTCCCGCTGCATGGTCAGCAGGTAGGGAACGTTGAGGACACTCTCACGCTTGCCGAAGCTCTTGCGGATCCGCTTGCGTTCGGTGTAGCTGTAGGGGGTTGTTTGCTGCGCCATAGGTGATTTCTCACTCCGTCTCAGGAAGCACTCCTGGCCTAGGAATACTTCCGTCGGCGACTGTCTTTCGAACCTTGCGTTCGAAGCTTGGTGGTTGGCCACTACCAACCGCTGGCGGACAACCCCGGCATTGCACCGCGGCCCGACCAAACCCGTTTCTCTGCAGTCGGATCAGAGAACACTTGGGAAAGCCCTCGATTGTCTTCGAGGGCGCTCCCAGCTGCTCTCGGGGTGGCCAAAAACCATGCCACCCTGAAGCGCGAAAGGCTGGGAGCCCGATTGCCGGCTCCCAGCCCCTGTCGAGGTCTGAATTACTTCAGCTCGGCCTTGGCGCCAGCTTCCACCAGCTTCTTGACGGCAGCTTCCGCGTCCGCCTTGGCGATGGCTTCCTTCACGTTCTTCGGCGCGCCGTCGACCAGGTCCTTCGCTTCCTTCAGGCCCAGGCCCGTCAGTTCGCGAACGGCCTTGATGACCGACACCTTGTTGGCGCCGGCCTCGAGCAGCACGACGTTGAATTCGGTCTTCTCTTCGGCGGCCGGGGCGGCAGCGCCACCGCCTGCGCCGGCCGGAGCGGCCATCGCGGCGGCGGACACGCCGAACTTCTCTTCAATGGCCTTGACCAGGTCATTGAGTTCCATCACCGACATGCCGTCGAGCGCGGTCAGGAATGCGTCTTTATCGAATGCCATTTTGGGTTCCTAGATATCAGGTAAGAGTTTTCGGATTGATCGTTCAAGCAGCTGCAGCGGCTTCTTCGGCAGCGGGCGCCTCGGCGCCGCCACCCTTCTTCTCTGCGACTGCCGCCAGCACGCGCGCGGTGCGCGAGATCGGCGACATGAGAAGACCGGCCAGCTGGGCGAGCAGCACTTCCTTGCTCGGGATGGAGGCCAATGCCTTCACCCCTTCCGCGTTCAGTGCCTTGCCGGCATAGGCGCCGGCCTTGACGATCAGACGATCGTTGCCTTTGGCAAAGTCGGCGAGGACTTTGGCCGCGGCGACGGCGTCTTCGGAAAAACCGTAGATCAGCGGGCCGACCATGGCATCCGAGGCCACTTCGAACGGCGTGCCAGCGACGGCGCGACGGGCGAGCGTGTTCTTCAGTACATGAAGGTACACACCCTTGTCGCGCGCCTCGCGGCGCAGCTTGTTCAAGTGTTCCACGGTGAGGCCACGGTACTCGGCCAGCGCCAACGTCTGCGAGCGCGCGACTTGCGCGGCCACATCCGTCACCACGGCTGCTTTCTCGTTGCGATTGAGACTCAAGGTCTACTCCTCACATCAAGTGCGGCTGGCCGGTTGCCCGGCTCACTGCACACCTCGTTCAGCGACCTTCTGAATCCAGGAACCAAATCCTTCATTCAGGGGGACCGCCATCTGCGCTGGCCGCCGCGGGTGCCGAAACACCAGCCGTCGTTTAGGGAGCCCGGAGGCTCCACCAGCGGTCTTGGATGACCTGCGTTCTTCTTGCGTCGAATGCAGCCCACCAAACTCATACGGATCGGCGCCAGACTCGCGCCGATCACTCGTTCCCTACTGCTGCGGTGCAGAGGCGTTGATCGACGCCAGATCGACCCGCGCGCCGACACCCATGGTCGACGAGAGGGCCACCTTGCGCAGGTAGATGCCCTTGCTCGACGCGGGCTTCGCCTTGTTCAGCGCTTCGATCAGGGCACGCAGGTTACCGGCCAGCTTGTCCGACTCGAACGAACGGCGGCCGATCGTGGCGTGCACGATGCCGGCCTTGTCGACGCGGAACTGCACCTGACCGGCCTTGGCATTGCGCACGGCCTGGGCGACATCGGGCGTCACCGTGCCGACCTTCGGGTTCGGCATCAACCCGCGCGGACCGAGAATCTGGCCCAGCGTGCCGACGACCCGCATCGTGTCCGGCGAGGCGATCACCACGTCGAAGTTGATGTTGCCGGCCTTGACCTCGGCAGCCAGGTCCTCCATGCCGACGACGTCGGCGCCGGCGGCCTTGGCCTCTTCGGCCTTGGCGCCCTGGGCGAACACGGCCACGCGCTTGGTCTTGCCGGTGCCGTTGGGCATCACGACCGCGCCGCGGACGACTTGGTCGGACTTCTTGGCGTCGATGCCGAGCTGCACGGCGACGTCGATGGACTCATCGAACTTCGCGGTGGCGCATTCCTTGACGAGCGAGATCGCATTGTCCAGCGGGTACAGCTTGGTCGTCTCGACCTTGCCTGCGAGCGCCTTTTGACGTTTGGTCAGTTTGGCCATGTCAGACACCCTCCACCGTGACGCCCATCGAGCGGGC
>CAJPFZ010000485.1 GCA_905339355.1 Burkholderiaceae bacterium | reverse complement strand
ATGCCGCCGCCATGCAGCGCATTGCCGACGCCTATGTTGCGCGGCCCCTGCACTGCTGCTTCGCCAACGCTGGCGTCGGCGCACCCGGCAGCGTGCTCGCCTCCAGCGACGAGACCTGGCAATGGGCCTGGGACGTCAATGTTGCCGCTGTCCTGCGCACGCTGCGCCTGTGGTGGCCGCACCTGGTCGCCGGCGCAGGCAAGGCGGTGGCCACCGTGTCGGCGGCGGCGCTGCAGAGCTACCCCGGCGCCGACCCCTATCGCGCAACCAAGGCGGCCTTGTTGAGTGCGCTCGAAGGCCTGTTCTACGAAGCGCAAGGCTGCGGCGTGTCGGTGCATGCCTTGTGTCCGGGCCTGGTCCGCACCGACATCATCGCGCTCGGCCGCTACGAAGAAGCGAGCCGGCTCCCGCCAATGGGTCCGAACCCGTTTGCCGACTTCATTCGAGAGGCGATGAAGCATGCCGAGCCGGCCGACCATTTCGCCGTGCGTGTGCTGGACGAGCTCGACGCCGGCGCGCCGTTTTACTGGTTCACGCATCGCGAGACGATGGACTGGATCGACAAACGCCATAAGTGCGTGGTGCGGCGAACGCGGCCCTTCACCGACTTCGGGAGCGCCGCATGAACGCCGCCATCAGCGAGTTGAAGACGCGTGCCCGGCTCGGCTTGAACGCCCTGCGACGTGGCGACTTCCGGCTGCTCGAGCGCGCCCACGCGGTGAGCGGCCTGACCGTCGCAACGCCCACGGCGTGGCAGCTGCGCCATGCCTTCTTGCTGGTGTCGCGCAGCGTGGGCTTCGCGAACTGGGAGCAGGCGCGCCGCGTGCTGGGCGGCCTGGCCGCTGCGGGCGACGACATGGGAACGTTTTGGCACGCTCCACGCTGCAACGGGCTGCTCAACCACTGGTTCGCCCGCCATTCCGAGGCGCAAGCGTGCCTGCACGATCTGCCCGACGCCTTCTTGTTGCCGTACCGGCGGCAGTTCGTCGTCGCGGGATCCCCGTACCTGATGGAGATTGGGCTGGCCGGCGACGAACCGGCCTGGGATGCATGCGGGCGCGATCTGGTGGCGGGGTACGGCACCGAGGCGTGGCTGCACGTGTGCCTGCTGCGTCTGGCTGGACCCGCGCTGTGATGGTTCGATTCGATCAGCGTCCAGTGGCCGGCCGCTCCTCTTGCAGCCGCTACCATGCGGCCCCAACGCCTCACGCTCTTTCCCCGCTTCCATGATCCTCCCAACCGCGCCGCGCCACGGCGATCGACGCCGCCGCCTGACGCTTCGTCTCGGCCGCTGGCTCACCGGCATCGGCATGGCCACCGGTGGCCTGGCCTGCGCGCAGTCGTCGACCGACGCATTGGTCGTGCGCCCCGCGCAGGTGAAGCTCGGACTCGAACGCGTCGATCTGCGGGGTGGCGAGCGCATGGGGCTGTTCGGCATGTCCTACCTGGTCGACATGGGCCAGGGTTTTTCGCTCGGGCCGGCCGGCTATGGCGCGGTCAGCGGCCAGCGCGGCGGCCTGTTCACGATCGGCGGCGAGGCCGCATGGCAGCGCCGCCTCGTGGGTCCGCTGACGCTCGATCTCGGCTTCTACGCCGGCGGTGGTGGAGGGGGCAGTGCGTCGCTGGGCAGCGGCCTGATGCTGCGCCCGCATGCCGACCTGCTGTGGGACTTCGGCCCGTTTCTCGCCGGCCTGTCGTGGTCGCAGGTTCGCTTCGCCGACACCGACGTGCGCAGCAACCAGCTCGGCCTCGTGTTGAGCGCCAAGTCGCGCTTTCGCTACGTGCCGCGCGAACGCATCGGCATGCGTTCGGACATCGGCGGCCGCACCGGCATGGGCTTTGACCGCATCCACGCGGTCGTCGGCGGCTACCAGCCGCGCTCGGGCTCGAAACGCATGAGCGGCGGCGCGCTCGATTCCGAGATCGTCATCGTCGGCACGCGTGTCGAACGCGCCATCGACGACCACGCCTACTGGGGCATCGAGGCAGCCGGCGCCGCCGGCGGAGGGGTCGGCGGTTATGCCGAGTACCTCGGCACCATCGGCACCGAGACGACGGTCTGGCCCGGCGTGTTGACGCTCGGCGGCCGCCTGGCGCTCGGCATGGGCGGCGGCGGAGATGTCGATACCGGCGGCGGCATGCTCATGAAGGCCGGCGCCTACGGCACCGTGCGCCTGAGCCGCGAGCTCGGGCTGACGCTCGAAGGCGGCTATACCAAGGCGCCGCAGGGCAGCTTCCGCGCGGTGCATGCGGCGGCCTCGCTGAACTGGATCCTCGACGACCCGAGCGACCTGACCGCGCCGCCGCGCAACACGCGCACCGAATGGGTCGGCGGCATCGAGCGCTACGACGCACAGCGCCGCGACGGCTCGCGCCGGCCGCTGCAGGCCGTGACGCTGAAGGCCAATCGCTTCGTCACGCCGCACCTCTACCTCACAGGCCAGGCGCACAGCGCGGCAGGCGGCGGAGCCGGCGGCTACACGGCCGGACTGGTGGGTGCGGGCGTGCAGGCCAAGGTGTTCGGGCCGGTGCATGTCGGCGCCGAAGCGCTGATCGGCGCGGCCGGCGGTGGCGGCGTGAGCACCGAGGGCGGCGCGATCGCGCAGCCGAGCGCCTATGTCGGCGTGGACCTCGGCCGCTCTCTCGCGCTGCGCATGAGCGCGGGCAAGATCAAGGCGCTGCGCGGCGGCGCACTCGACGCCACCACGCTGGAGCTGTCGCTCGCCTTCACCTTCGGCGTGGCCGGACATGGCTACCGCTGACACGGCGGCACGCAACGCCATCGTGATCGGCGGCGGGCCGGCGGGGTTGATGGCCGCCGAGATGCTGGCTGGTGCAGGACGTGCGGTCGATCTGTACGACGCAATGCCATCGGTGGGCCGCAAGTTCCTGCTGGCCGGCAAGGGTGGCCTCAACCTCACGCATTCGGAGCCGTTCGACGCCTTCGTCGCGCGATACGGCAGCCGGCGCGACCGGCTCGAACCGATGCTGCGCGACTTCGGCCCGGATCAGTTGCGCGAGTGGGCGCGGGGCCTGGGAATCGAGACGTTCGTCGGCACCTCCGGGCGTGTCTTTCCGGTCGACCTGAAGGCCGCGCCGCTGCTGCGGCACTGGCTGCACCGCCTGCGGGAGCAGGGCGTGCGCTTTCACATGCGGCATCGCTGGCTCGGATGGGACGAGGGCGAGACACAAGGCACGGGCGCATGGCGCTTCGCCACGCCGGGCGCAGAGGTGCGGGTGCGCGCGCGCGCCGCGGTGCTCGCGCTCGGCGGCGGCAGCTGGCCGCGCCTCGGCTCGGATGGCTCGTGGGTGCCGCTGCTCGCGAAGCGCGGCGTCGCCATCGAGCGTTTGCAGCCGTCGAACTGCGGTTTCGACGTCGACGCCGCGGGCGGCTGGAGCGAACACTTCCGCAGCCGCTTCGCCGGCCAGCCGCTGAAGAACGTGGCGCTGGCGCTGGAGGGCGGCGGCTTTGCGCAGGCAGGCGAATTCGTGGTCACCGAGACCGGCGTCGAGGGCAGCCTCGTCTACGCCGCGTCGTCTGCGGTGCGCGAGCGCATCGCCGCCACGGGTCGTGCGGTGGTGTTGATCGACCTCCTGCCGCAGCGCAGCGCCGGCTTCGTCGCCGACGAGGTGGCTCGGCCGCGCGGATCGCGCTCGCTGTCGACGCATCTGAAGAGCCGTCTCGGCATCGACGGCGTGAAGGCGGCGCTGCTGCACGAGCTGCTGCCGCGCGAGGTGTTCGCAGACACGGCGCGGCTCGCGGCGGCCATCAAGGCGCTGCCGCTGGCACTGGCCCGGCCGCGACCGCTGGCCGAGGCGATCAGCAGCGCCGGCGGCGTGAGCTTCACCGCGATGAACGAGCAGCTGATGCTGACTGCGCTGCCGGGTGTGTTCTGCGCCGGCGAGATGCTCGACTGGGAAGCGCCGACCGGCGGCTACCTGCTCACGGCCTGTTTCGCGAGCGGGGTCGTGGCCGGCCGGGCCGCGGCGCAACACACGGGCTGAATCCGCCCCGCAGCCATGGCCGAGGCGGCATAACGGGCCTGCCCGCTATGGCACACTGCGCGGCTTCTTTGCAGTCTCACCCGTCACCTTGGACAAGATCCTCACGCAACTCGCCGCCGAACTGAAGGTTCGGCCGGCCCAAGTGAATGCCGCTGTCGAACTGCTGGATGGAGGCGCCACGGTGCCCTTCATCGCACGCTACCGCAAGGAGGCGACCGACGGGCTCGACGACACGCAGTTGCGCGACCTCGAAGCGCGCCTGGGCTATCTGCGTGAACTCGAAGAGCGGCGCGCCGCGGTGCTCAAGAGCATCGACGAACAGGGCAAGCTGACCCCCGAATTGCGCGCTGCCATCGAGGCCGTGCCGACCAAGCAGGAACTCGAAGACCTGTACCTGCCGTACAAGCCCAGGCGGCGCACCAAGGGCATGATCGCCCGCGAGGCGGGCCTGGAGCCATTGGCCGACAAGCTGTTCGCCGACCCGTCTCTCGACCCGGCGGCCGAGGCGGTGGCTTTCGTCAATGCCGAGGGCGGATTCGCCGACGCTTCGGCCGTGCTCGACGGTGTGCGCGACCTGCTCTCCGAGCGCTGGGCCGAGGACGCGGCGCTGATCGGCAAACTGCGCGAGTGGCTGTGGGCCGAGGGCCTATTCCGCTCCAAGCTGATGGAGGGCAAGGACGAGAACCATCCCGACGTCGCCAAGTTCCGCGACTACTTCGACTACGACGAGCCGATCCGCACCGTGCCCTCGCATCGCGCGCTGGCCGTGTTCCGCGGCCGCACGCAGGAGATTCTCGACGCGAAACTTGTGCTCGATGAAGAGCTGGTGCCCGGGCAGCCCAGCATGGCCGAGGGGCGCATCGCGATCCACCTCGGCTGGAGCCACGCCAAGCGGCCGAGCGACGACCTGATCCGCAAGACCATCGCCTGGACCTGGAAGGTCAAGCTCTCGCTGAGCCTGGAGCGCGACCTGTTCTCGCGGCTGCGTGAAGAGGCCGAGCGCGTGGCGATCAAGGTTTTCGCCGAGAACCTGCGCGACTTGCTGCTCGCCGCGCCCGCCGGCAAGCGCGTCGTGATGGGACTGGACCCCGGCATCCGCACGGGAGTGAAGGTGGCGATCGTGAGCGACACCGGCAAGGTGCTCGACACCTCGACCGTCTACCCGCACGAACCACGCAAGGATTGGGAAGGCTCGATCCACACGCTGGGCCGCCTGTGCGCGACCCATGGCGTGAACCTGATCGCCATCGGCAACGGCACCGCGAGCCGCGAGACCGACAAACTGGCGGCCGACTTGATCAAGCGCATCCAACAGCTCGCGCCCGGCACGCACATCGAGAAGATCGTCGTCAGCGAAGCCGGCGCCTCGGTCTACTCGGCCTCCGAGTTCGCGAGCAAGGAGCTGCCCGAACTCGACGTGAGCCTGCGCGGCGCGGTGTCGATCGCGCGGCGCCTGCAGGACCCGCTGGCCGAGCTCGTGAAGATCGACCCGAAGAGCATCGGCGTCGGCCAGTACCAGCACGACGTGAACCAGAGCGAACTCGCGAAGAGCCT
>CAJPFZ010000484.1 GCA_905339355.1 Burkholderiaceae bacterium | reverse complement strand
ATTCGCCACACCTCGCGCAACGGCATGATCGAAGTTCGCATTGACCAGCCGGCCCCGGGGGAAATCCGCCTGACGATTGAAAACCCCGGCGAGACGATTCCGCCCGAGCACCTGCCACGCCTGTTCGACCGTTTCTACCGGGTCGACGCGTCGCGGCACAGATCGCATGAAGGCGCCGGCCTGGGCCTGGCCATCACCCGATCGATCGTCGAGGCACATGGCGGGAAAATCGCTGTCACGTCTGGCGAGGGCCAGACCCGCTTCGAAATACTTTTCCCGACAAGAGGGTAGGTGCGCCCGGCTACGGGTGGCGCTTTGACGATCCTGTCATCTGTGGCATTGATCCGGCGCCCGCCTCGGCATGGCATACGCAGGACTCCCCATGGGCGGCCGCCACCAGTTCATGCAGGATGCCGCACTCGGCGGCGAGATGTCCGGCCTCGCAGCGTAACCGTAGCGCCGCAAGCTGCTTCTCCAGCGCGCGCATTGACTTGAGCCGTGCCTGCACCCGCGCGAGCTGATCGTCGATCAGCCGGTTGATGTCGCCGCAGTCGGCGTCCGGATGGGCGACGAAATCCAGCAGCCGCCTGATCTCGGCGAGCGGCACGTCGAGCGCCCGGCAATGCCGGATGAAGGCGAGCCGTTCCAGGTGTTCCACCCCATACGCGCGATAGCCGTTGAGCGCACGAGCAGGCGGGAGCAGCAGCCCGGCTCTCTCGTAATAGCGGATGGTTTCGCTATCCACTCCGGCTGCCCGGCCAAGTTCTCCGATGCGCATATCGCCTCCGTTTTCGTGTTCTGCACCTGTTTGATTGTAGCCGCTTGACCTTGGAGCGGCTACAGGGTTTCCAATTACGTTACCGCCGCAGCGAGGCGGGCAATTCACCCTATGGAAGGAGAAAGAAATGAGACGACTGATTAGTTTAGGAACGGCCGCCATGCTGGCGATGACGGCGCCCGTCGCCGTTGCCGCCGATGCGCCGGCCGGCAAGAGCGCCCAGGCGAAACCGGCCGCGCCCGGCACAGCGGAGTTCGACAAGCAGATGGCGCAGGCGCAGGAGAACATGAAGAAAATGCAGGAGCAGATGGAGAAGATCCGCCAGACGCAGGACCCGCAGGCCCGGCAGAAACTGCTCCAGGACCACTGGGCCGCCATGCAGAGCAACATGCAATTGATGCATGGCATGTGGGGGCCGGGGATGATGGGTTGCTGCGCGGGCGGCCCGATGATGGGCATGGGCGGTATGGGCGGCCACATGATGGGCGGCCCGATGTGGGGGGACTACCGCCGCATGCCGCCGGAGCAGCTCCGGCAGCGCCAGTACATGATGGAGCGCTACATGCCGATGCAGCAGATGATGATGGACCACATGATGCAGCATCAGCAGTGGATGTGGCAGCCGCAACAGCCGAAGTAACGCACGGGCAGGACACAGTACATGAAGCAATCGGTATTCGTTATCGGCAACATGGATTGCCCGACCGAGGAGGCGCTGATCCGCAAGCGCCTTGCCTCGGTGCCGGGCGTCGGCGAACTGGCGTTCAACCTGATGGAGCGGCGGCTTACCGTCGACCACACGCTGCCCGACGAGCAGCCCATCCTCGGCGCGCTGCGCGAGATCGGCATGCAGGCGGGCCCGGCGGCGGCGCAGCCCGGCGCCTGCACCCGCTGCGAGGCGGATGGGGCGCCTGCCGTTCCCGCCAAGACCTGGGCGCTCATGGCCGTCTCGGGCATCGCCGCCATCGGCGCGGAAATCCTCGCATGGTCAGGCGCCGCGGAGGCCTCGGCGCCGGTGATCGCGCTGGCCTTGATCTCGATCGTGACGGGCGGCCTCGGCACGCTGCGGAAGGGCTGGATCGCGCTGAAGACCTTCACCCTCAACATCAACTTCCTGATGAGTGTCGCCGTCATCGGCGCCGTGGCCATCGGAGAATGGCCGGAAGCGGCGGTGGTGATATTCCTGTTCGCACTGGCCGAACTGATCGAGACGCTCTCGCTGGAACGGGCCCGGAACGCGATTCGCGGCCTGATGGCGATGGCTCCCGAGACGGCGACGGTGCGGCTGGACAGCGGGGAGTGGGTCGAGCGCCCGGCCGCCGAGGTCGGAGTCGGCCAGTTTGTGCGCGTCAAGCCGGGCGGGCGCATCCCCCTCGACGGCACGGTGACGGCGGGCGCCAGCGCGGTGAACCAGGCGCCGATCACCGGCGAGAGCATGCCGGTGGAGAAGGCGCCGGGCGATCCCGTGTTCGCCGGCACGGTCAACGAGCGCGGCTCCTTCGAGTTCCGCGTGACGGCCAACAAGGGCAGCACCACGCTCGACCGCATCATCCATGCGGTGCAGGAAGCGCAGGGGCAGCGCGCGCCGACGCAGCGCTTCGTCGACCGCTTCGCCCGCTACTACACGCCGGCCGTCGTGGTCTTCGCCCTATTGGTGGCAACGCTGCCGCCGCTCTTCTTCGACGCAGCGTTCCAGGACTGGCTCTACAAGGCGCTGGTGATGCTGGTCATCGCCTGCCCCTGCGCCCTGGTGATCTCGACGCCCGTCACGGTGGTGAGCGGCCTGGCGGCGGCGGCCCGCCATGGCATTCTCGTCAAGGGCGGCGTGCATCTGGAAAACGGCCGCCGCATCAAGGCCGTCGCCCTCGACAAGACCGGCACGCTGACCCACGGGCGGCCGGTGCTGACCGACGTGGTCCCGCTGGTCGAGCGGCCGGCCGACGAACTGCTGCAAATGGCCGCCAGCGTGGATGCGCATTCCGAGCACCCGGTTGCCGCCGCCATCGTCGCCGCGTGGCAGGCTCCCGGGCGCGCCCTGCTGGACGTCGCCGACTTCGAGTCCCTGACCGGCCGGGGCGCCCAGGGCCGGGTGGCGGGCCGGCTGTACTACGTCGGCAACCACCGCCTGGTGGAGGAACTCGCCATCTGCGGCCCGCAGGTCGAAGCGGTACTGCAGCGCCTGGAGCGGGAGGGCAAGACGGCGGTGGTGCTCGCCACGGAGCAGGAACCGCTGTGCGTGCTCGGCGTGGCCGACACCCTGCGCGGCCACAGCGCAGAGGCGATCCGCGATCTCCATGCGCTGGGCGTGGTTTCGGTGATGCTCACCGGCGACAACCCGGCCACCGCCCGCGCCATCGCCGACCAGGTCGGCATCGACGACGCCCGCGGCAACCTGCTGCCCGAGGACAAGCTCGCCGCCATCGACGAGCTCATCGCCCGCTACGGCACGGTCGGCATGGTGGGCGACGGCATCAACGACGCGCCGGCGCTGGCCCGGGCCTCCATCGGCTTCGCCATGGGCGCGGCCGGGACCGACACCGCCATCGAGACGGCCGACGTGGCGCTGATGGACGACGACCTGCGCAAGCTTCCGCGCTTCATCGCGCTCTCCCGCCGCACGTCGCAGGTGCTGTGGCAGAACATTTCGCTGGCTCTCGGCATCAAGGCACTGTTCTTCGCGTTGGCGCTCGCCGGCAAGGCGACGCTCTGGATGGCGGTGTTCGCCGACATGGGGGCAAGCCTGCTGGTGGTCGGCAACGGATTGCGGCTGCTGAACGCCGCCGGATCGAAGGCGAAAGCATGAGCGAGATGCCTGGACAGGAAGTGGAAGTGGAACAGTTGTTGCAGCCGACCGCCTTGCTCGATATCCGCCATCCGAGCCTGGAGGCGCTGATCCGCGAGAGGGGCTGGCGCACTTTGCCCGAGTACGAACGCATCGGCGCAATCTACGATTTTGTTCGCGACGAGATTCCTTTCGGCTACAACCTTACCGACGATCTGCCGGCCTCGCAAGTGCTGGCCGACGGCCTCGGCCAGTGCAACACCAAGGGCACGCTGCTGATGGCCCTGCTGCGTGGCTGCGGCATTCCCTGCCGCGTGCATGGCTTCACCATCGACAAGTCGTTGCAAAAAGGGGCGGTCACCGGCATCGCCTACCGGCTGGCGCCCCGCAGCATCGTGCACAGCTGGGTGGAAATCCGCTTCGCCGAGCGCTGGGTCAACCTCGAAGGCTTCATCCTCGACAAGCCCTACCTGCAGCGGCTGCAGCAGCGCTTCGCCGGCCAGCGCGGCGCGTTTTGCGGCTTCGGCGTGGCGACGCCCGACCTGCAGAACCCGCCGGTCGACTGGCAGGGCGCCGACACCTACATCCAGAAGGACGGCATCGACCACGACTTCGGCGTCTTCGACAGCCCTGACGCGTTCTATGCCCGCCACGGCGCGAACCTGAGCGGCCTCAAGCGCTGGCTGTTCCGGAATTTCGTCCGGCACCGGATGAACCGCAATGTCGGCCGCATCCGCGGCGGCGCGCGATTGCCCTCAAGCCCAGTCGCAGATACAATCCCCCGGCGATGAAACGGCTCGTGCTCATGTTCCTGATGCTGATGCTGCCGCTCCAGTTCTCCTGGGCCGGCGTGAGCGCCTATTGCCAGCACGAGACGGGCGCCGCCGCGCAGCACGTCGGCCATCACGATCACCAGCACCAGAAGTCGCCCGACGCCGGCGACGACGGTAGCGCGCCCGGCAAGGCGCATGCCGACTGCGGCTACTGCCATCTGGCGCACAGTTGCGCCGCCGTGCCGGCCGTCTCGATGCCGGCTTTCGTCTGCGATGGCATGGCGATCGACCCGCAGCCCGAAACCCCCCTCTCCTACTTCCCGGACGGCCCCGAGCGGCCCAACTGGATGCGTTTCGCCTGACCCGGCGGAACGCCTGACGTTTTCCCCCTGACGTTTTTTTCCGCGCCGTGGCGCGGTCGCGTTCTGTCGGATTTCTCCCCGATCCACCAACCGGAGATTTCGACGCGACATGTTTTCGATCACGCATGGAACCCGTGGGCGCATGGCCCGCATCGCGGCGGCGCTGGCGCTCTCGCTGCCGGCACTGGCAGCGCTGGCGGCCGAACCGCCGCTGACCCTGGAGCGGGCCTGGCAACTCGCCGAACAGGCCAATCCCACCCTCAGGGTAGCCCAGGCGAACCTGGCCGCCGCCGAGGGGCAGCTCGACGACGCCCGCGCCCTGCTCTGGAACAACCCGCAGCTCGCCGCCGAGCGCGCGCGGCGCCGGGTGCCGCAGCCCGGCAGCGGCGACGACACGCAGCGCGAATGGCGGGCGGAACTGAGCCAGGCGCTGGAGATCGCCGGCCAGAGCGGGCACCGTCGCGAGGCCGCCGAGCAGGATCTAGCGGCGCTCAAGGAGCTCATCGAGGAGACGCGACGCCAGGTGCGGGCCGAGGTCGAACAGAAATTCGTCCGCGTGCTCGGCCTGCAGCAGCGCGCCGCCATGGAGGCCGAGCTCGTCGCCCTGATCCGCGACAACACCGGCATCGCGCGCAAGCGCTTCGAGGCGGGCGAGGACACGAAGCTAGACAGCAACCTCGCCGAAGTGGAGCTGGGCCGCAGCGCCAACCAGCTCGACGGGGTGCGCGAACAGCTCATCCAGGCCCGCGCCGAGCTTGCCGCGCTGCTGCAACTGCCGGCCGAAACCCTGCCCGAGGCGCAGGGCGCGCTGACGACGACCGGCGCTTTCCCCTACACCCTGGAGCGGCTGCTGGCGGCGGCGGCCGAGCGGCCCCGGCTGCGCGCGCTCGACCACCGCGAGCAGGCCGCCCGCAGCCGGCTCGACCTGGAGCGCGCCGCCGTCTGGCCGGACGTCACCGTGGGCGTTTTCTCCGGCCGCGAGGGGCCGAACGATGCGCGCGAGCGCATCGCCGGCGTTTCCGTCTCGCTGCCCCTGCCGCTGTTCCGGCGCAACGCGGGCGGCATCGGCAAGGCGAACGCGGAACTCGACCAGGCGCGGATCGAGCGGCAGGCCGCCGTCCGCGACACGCGCGCGAGCGTGCTCGCCCTCTGGCAGAAGCTCGGCAGCCTGCGCTCACGCACGGAGCGGCTGGAGCGAACCGTCCTGCAGCGCCTGCAGGAAAACCAGCGCCTGTCCGCCACCGCCTACCGGGCCGGCGAGATCAGCCTGACCCAATTGCTGCTGGCGACCCGGCAAGTCCTGGATACCCGGCGCGAAGTGCTGGAGGCGGCCACCGATTTCGCCCTGACGCGCATCGAACTGGAGCAGGCGGCGGGCTGGCGGGGCGGGCAATGAAGCATTCCGCCGCACTCCGACGCGCTTTCGACAACACGTACAACGCAAGTAATAACGGATCGAACGACATGAAGAACACATTCCATCGGGCCATCCTCATGGCCCTCTGCCTCTCGGCCCTGGCGCTGGCCGGCTGCGAGAAAAGTCAGTCGCCGCAGGACGGCGCCGCCAAGAGCGCCGCCGCCGGCAAGACGGCAGACAAGCACGGACACGAAGCCGAAAAATCCGGCGGGCATGAAGACGGGCACGGCGAGGAAGAGCAGCTCAAGCTCGGCGCCGAGGAGATCGCCGCCGCCGGCATCAAGACCGAGGAACTGCAGGAGCAGGAAGTCAGCGAGCAGCTCACGGTGACCGCCACCATCCGCCCCAACCAGGACCGCATCGCCCACGTGGCGCCGCGCGTGCCTGGGCGCGTCGTCAAGGTGCCCGCCAATCTCGGCGATGCCGTCAAGGCCGGCCAGACGCTCGCCGTGCTCGACAGCCTCGAAGTGGGCGAGGCGCATTCGGCCTGGCTCCAGGCGCGGACGGCGCAGGCCTTGGCCAAAGCGGATTTCGAGCGCGCCGAGGCGCTCCACGGCGAGCAGATCATCGCCCGCAAGGACCATCTGCGCGCCCACGCCGAGTACGAGAAGTCGAAGGCGGCGCTCGCCGCCGCCGGAGACCGGCTGCGCATGCTGGGCGTGGGCCCGGCGCCAGCCGCCGACGGCAAGGCGGTGTCCGCCTTCCCGCTGACGACGCCGTTCGCCGGCACGGTGATCGAGAAGCACGCCATCCTCGGCGAGCTGGCCCAGCCGGACAAACCGCTGTTTACCGTAGCCGACCTCTCCAGGCTGTGGATCGAGGCCAATCTGTTCGAAAAGGATCTTGGGCGCGTCAAGGTCGGGGCGGAGGCCGTGGTGACGGTCGCCGCCTATCCCGACGAAACCTTCGCGGGCAAGCTCACCTACATCGCCGCCGTGGTCGACAAGGAGACGCGCACCGTGTCGGCGCGGGTCGAGGTCGCCAACGCCGATGGGCGACTCAAGCCCGAGATGTTCGCCACCGCGGGGATCCGCACCGGCGGCAAGGGCAAGGGATTGCTCCTGCCGGAGGAGGCGGTGGTGCTGATGCAAGGCCAGCCGACGGTCTTCATCGAAGAGCACGGCGGCTTCGAGCCGCGCGCGGTGGAACTCGGCGAGAAGCTGCGCGGTCGTGTTGTGGTGAAGGCCGGGCTCGCCGCGGGCGACAAGGTGGTGACGGCGGGAACCTACGCCCTCAAGGCGAGGATCATGAAGTCTCAGCTTGGCGAAGGCCACGCCCACTGAGGGGGACGACATGCTGAATAAAATCGTCGATCTTTCCCTGCGCTACAAGCTGCTGGTGCTGGTGGGCTTCGGCCTCGTCGTCTTTCTCGGCGTGCGCGCCTTCCTCGCCGTGCCGGTGGATGCCTTCCCCGACGTGACGCCGAACCAGGTGAACGTCTACACCGAGTCGCCCGGACTCGCCGCCGAGGACGTGGAGAAGCTCCTCACCTCGCCCATCGAGACCGCCATGGCGGGGCTGCCCGGCGTCGAGCAGATCCGCTCGGTGTCGCTGTTCGGCCTGTCCTACGTCGGCATCTACTTCAAGGACGACGTGGACATCTACTTCGCCCGGCGCCTCGTCGGCGAGAAGCTGCTGGAAGCGAAGGAGCGCATCCCGGCCGGCTACGGCGAGCCGAGCCTGGGGCCGAACAGTTCCGGCCTCGGCCAGGTGTTCTGGTATACGGTGGAGTCGGCCGACAAGAAGCTCTCCGCCATGGACCTGCGCACCCTGCACGACTGGAACGTGCGGCTCATGCTGCGCACCGCGGCGGGCGTGGATGACGTCACCACCTGGGGCGGCTTCGAGAAGCAGTACCAGGTGCATATCCACCCGCAGAAACTCATCAAGTACGGCTTGAGCTTCAAGTCCGTCATGGAGGCGCTCGCTGCCAACAACCGGCAGGTGGGCGGCCAGTACGTGAACCTCGGCCAGGAGCAGTACCTGGTGCGCGGCCTGGGGCTGGTGGCCGACACCACCGACATCGGCAACATCGTCGTCGCCGAACGCGAGGGCGTGCCGATCCACGTGCACGAGGTGGCCGAGGTGAAGGAGGGTCCGGCGCTGCGCTTCGGCGCCGTCACCCGCGACGGCCGGGAGGTGGCTCTCGGCATCGCGCTGGCCCGCATCAACGAGAACGCCAAGAACGTGGTGGACGCGGTGAAGCGCAAGCTCGACCTTGCCCGGCAGGCGCTGCCCGCCGGCGTCACGCTCAATCCCGTCTACGACCGCACCGACATCGTCGAGAAGGCCATGAAGACGGCGGAAAGCGCGCTGGTCGAGGGCTCGATCCTGGTGGCCATCGTGCTCTTTCTGTTCCTCGGCGAGGTGCGCTCGGCGCTGGTGGTGATCGTCACCCTGCCGCTGGCCATGCTGATCGCCTTCCTGCTGATGCAGCACTTCAATCTTTCGGCCAACCTGATGTCGCTGGCGGGGCTGGCCATCGGCATCGGCATGATGGTGGACGGCGCCGTGGTGATGGTGGAGAACGGCTTCCGCCTGCTCTCCCACCAGGCGGGGAAGGCGGCGAACCGCACCCATGTCATCCTGGAGGCGGCGCGCGAGGTGATCAACCCCATCGCCTTCGCCATCCTCATCATCATCGTGGTGTTCCTGCCGCTCTTCTCGCTCACCGGCCTGGAGGGCAAACTGTTCAAGCCGATGGCGCTCACCATCACCTTCGCCATGGTCGGCTCGCTCGTCCTGACGCTGACCCTGGTGCCGGTGCTCTCGGCGCTGATCCTCAAGCCCAAGGAAGAGAAGGACACCTTCCTGGTGCGCTGGGTCAAGGGTTTCTACCTGCCGCTGCTCGACCGGGCGCTGGAGAACAAGAAGAAGGTCTTCGTCGCCGCGGGCGCGCTGCTGGCGGCGGCGCTCGCCGCCTTTCCCCTCCTCGGCAAGGAATTCATGCCGACGCTGCAGGAGGGCGCCATCATGTTCCGCGTCACCGGCATTCCTTCCACCTCGCTGGAGGAATCGGTGCGCGTCTCGCAGAGGATGAATGCGGTGCTGAAGGAGCAATTCCCGCAGACCCAATCGGTGCTGGCCACCATCGGCCGCGCCGAGAAGGGGGAAACCACCGACGCCAACTACATGGAAGTGCTGGTGGACGTGAAGCCGCGCGACGAGTGGCCGGAGAAGCTCACCATGCCGGAACTCTCCGACCGCATGAAGGAGGCGCTGGAGAAAGCCATCCCGACCGTCGTGCTGGGCAACACCCAACCGATCCAGATGCGGGTCGAGGAGCTGATCTCCGGCGTGCGCGCGACGCTGGCCCTCAAGCTCTACGGACCCGATCTGGCCGCGCTCGACCGCCTGGCGGCCGAGATCAAGCCGGTGCTGGGCAAGGTGGCGGGGGTGGCCGATCTCTCGCTGGAAGCCAACAAGGGCAAGCCGCAGATCGTGGTGAAAGTCAGGCGCGAGGAGGCGGCGCGCTTCGGCATCAATGCCGACGAGATCCTCGAAGTGGTCCAGGCCGGCATCGGCGGCAAGGCCGTCAGCACGCTGCTCGACGGCGTGCGCCGCTTCGACATCCAGGTGCGGCTCGATCCGGCCTTCCGCGACAGCCTGCAGGCGATCGGCGACATCCCGCTGCGCACCCAGACCGGGGCCCTGGTGCCGCTCTCGCGCGTCGCCACGGTGGAAATGGACGAGGGCTATACCTTCGTCCGCCGCGAGCAGTTGAGCCGCTATGCGGTGCTGCAGATGGACGTGAAGGGCCGCGACGTGGACGGCTTCGTCAAGGAGGCCGATGCGAAAATCAGGAGCCAGGTGAAGCTGCCCGAGGGCTACTGGATCGAGTGGGGCGGCGCCTTCGAGAACCAGCAGCGCGCCATGGCGCGGCTGGCGCTGATTGTGCCGCTCACCATCGGCCTCATCTTTCTGCTCCTCTACACCGCTTTCAATTCCCTCACCCACGCCGGGCTCATCATCGCCAACGTGCCCTTCGCCGTCATCGGCGGCGTGTTCGGCCTGGCGATCACCGGGCAGTACGTGTCGGTGCCTTCGGCCATCGGCTTCATCGCCGTGTTTGGCGTGGCGATGCTCAACGGCATCGTGCTGGTGTCCTTCCTCAACGACCAGCGCCGCCAGGGCCTGTCGATCCGCGAGGCGGTGCGCCGGGGCGCGAGCCTGCGCCTGCGTCCCGTGCTGATGACCGCCTCGGTGGCCATCCTCGGCCTGATTCCGATGCTGCTCTCGCAGGGCGTGGGCGCGGAAACCCAGCGGCCGCTGGCCACCGTGGTGGTGGGCGGGCTGTTCACCTCCACGGCGCTGACCCTGCTGCTCCTGCCGCTCATGTACGAGTGGGTGGAGGAGCGGCGCGAACGACGAAATGTTACAACCAGCAAGGAGTCTGTCGAATGAAAGAGATCAAGGCTTACATCCGCCAGCACCGTATCGCCGACGTGCTCCAGGCGCTGCGGGAATCAGGCCTGTGCGACTTGGGCACCGCCGGCGCCGGCTGCCACAACATCACCGTATCCCAGGTGCAGCGGCCGCTCGCCAGCGGCGACCCGACGCAGCAGCACTACTCCATGGAACTGGCCGAGGCCGTCGTCGCCGAATACCGGCTGGAACTGGCCTGCCCGGACGAGGCGGCCGACGCACTGGTCGATGTCATCGCCCGTGCGGGGCACACCGGGCAGGCCGAGGCGGGATGGATCTTCGTGAGCGACATTCAACGCGCAATTGAGATTCGCTGAGGCGGACGATGAGAAGGATGGCACCTCGCAGCCGGCCTCAATCAAGGAATCGATACATGAGGATCGCTTCGATTGCTCTGGCCCTTGCCGCGGCGACGGGAGGACTGTCAGGCTGCACACAAACGTCGCTGCTCAAGCCCGTATCGGGCAATGCTGCTTCGGCGACTGTGGAGAGCCCCATCCTGGCGGGCTTCGCACGTATCGCTGTAACCCTTGATGGCAAAACCTACGCCGGCGTGGCCGGAGAAGCTCGCAAAGACACGACCGGCGAACAGGCGCTTCGGTTCGGCTGGGATCCCGCTCACAAACACCCGCACATCAAGCAGGAAATGGACTTCCTTTTCGGTTCCACCATCCTGACGGCACCCGACGGCACACAACTCGCATGCGACCACCTGAGGCACGGCGACGACTGGCGTCTGCGCTGCAAGAGGCCCGATAGCAAAGAAGTTGTGATGCGGCGTGTCAAAGAGTGACGCCCGTGGCGTGACCAAATCGTGACCGACTCCCGTCACGACGGGTACAATTCGGTCACGTTCAGTCACGCTAGAGCAGAAACGCGCGGGGCGGTGGCGCGTAACGTGCTGATTTATAACAGGGCCCTTAGCTCAGTCGGTTAGAGCAGGGGACTCATAATCGCCCGACCTTTTCACTGCGGAAGTTTCACCTCCGGCCGCTCCGCAAAAAAACAAAGGGCCGCGCCGTTGCTGGGTTTCCGAGAAGGCGAAAATGCCGTAATTGCGGAACGTATTCGAGCGCAGTCTGTTGATTTGAAGTAGTTCTGGAGTGGACTTTTAATCCGTTGGTCACTGGTTCAAATCCAGTACGGCCTACCACCGAAATCAAGGGCCTGCAGCGATGCAGGCCCTTTTCATTTTCATCGGGCTAGCACGGGGCTAGCAGCCGGCTTCTATCGCCGTCCT
>CAJPFZ010000483.1 GCA_905339355.1 Burkholderiaceae bacterium | reverse complement strand
ATCACTCTGGTGCCCAAACAAAGCGCAGCCATCGAGACGGCGCTGCGCCGGATTCCCGAAGTCAGGGTGCTGCACTCGGTGAGCGGCCCCTTCGACCTGATCGCGATCGTCGCGGCGCACTCGATCGGCGAACTTGACGATTTGATCGATCGAATCGGCGCGCTCGACGGTGTCGAACGCACGACTTCGGCGATCGTCCTGTCGACCCGCATCGAACGCTGACGCCCAGCCGCGGGGGAACCCGACGGCGCGGGCTCAAGCTTGCGCAATCGCTGCCGACAACCTTATGAGGCTGCCCGCGCCATCGGCGTGCGCCCGCATGGATGAAAAACGCCGGATCCACCGTTCCCATCGACGTCGACGCGCTGCGCATCGGGATGTTCATCCATCTCGATGTCGGCTGGATGTCGCATCCGTTTCCGCTCAGCAGCTTTCGCATCGCCACGGCGCAGCAGATCGGGATCATCCGTTCGCTCGGCATCAAGCAGCTGCGCTGGAGCCCTGAACAGAGCGCGCTGCACGACGCCGAGGAGCAGCGCTTGGAGGCCTCGGACGGCCCGGCCAGTCCGGCCAGTCCGCCGGGCCCGGCTACTCCGGCGAGCCCCACCATCGCTGCGGCAGCGCCCGCGGCACCGCCAGGCTCAGCCGCGCTGCCGGCAGGAGGCGATCCGTCCGGCGAGCCGGCGGCGCGCCGCGAACGCCGCGCCGCGGCGCTCGCCTATCGTGCGTCGCTCGCCGTGTGCGAGCGCCAGTTTGCCGAGGCCACGCGCGAGTGCCGCCAGCTCACCGAGATGGTGAGCGCCCAGCCGCAGCTCGCGCATGAACGGGCGCAGTCGCTGACCGGCGCGCTGGTCGCCAAGATGCTCGAGCCCGGCGACATCTGCATTCGGCTGCTGACCGAGGCCGCCGGCGACCGCGCCTCGGCGCATGCCGTCAACGTGACGCTGATCTCGCTGCTGATGGGCCGCAGCTTCTGGCTCGGCGAGGCCGACCTGCGGGATCTCGGTGTGGGTGCCTTGCTTCACGACATCGGCAAGCTCGATCTGCCGGCGCGCGTGCGCCACCGCGAGGAGCACTTCAGCGCGAGCGAGGCCAAGTTCTACGAGGAACACGTCACGCACGGCGTCGCACGCGCCAAGAAGATGGGTCTGTCGCCGGGCGCCACGCTGGTCATCGCGCAGCACCACGAATACGCCGACAGCACCGGCTTTCCGCTGCGCCTGGGCAGCGAGCGCATGCCCCCGGCCTCGAGCATCGTGGCCCTCGTCAACCGCTACGACAACCTCTGCAACCCGCAGCTGCCCGCCAAGGCGCTCACGCCGCACGAGGCCTTGTCGCTGCTGTTCGCGCAGGGCAAGAACAAGTTCGACACGGCGATCCTAGGCGCCTTCATCAAGATGATGGGGGTGTATCCGCCCGGCTCGGTGGTGCAGCTGACCGACGACCGCTTCGCGATGGTGGTGGGCGTCAACTCGTCGCGGCCGCTGAAGCCGCGCGTCGCGGTGGCGGACACGCGCGTGCCGATCGACGAGGTGCTGATTCTCGACCTCGAAAAGGCGCCGAACCTGGGCATCCGGCGCAGCCTGAGGCCGCAAGCGCTGCCCGCCGACATCCAGGAGTACCTCTCGCCGCGGGCGCGTGTGTCGTATTTCTTCGAAACGCACGCCGAGGCCGAGCACACATGAAACTCCCCGGCGCGCTCGAAGGCTTCGCGCTGGCGGACACGCACCTCGCCAGCGCCCTCATCGAGGCCATGCTCGACGCGGTCTGGCTCGTCGATGCTGCCAGCCTGCGCATCGTCGCCGCGAACAATCCTGCCGGCGAGATGCTCGGCTGCCCGGCAGCCGCACTGTGCGGGCGCGAGGTCGCCGAACTGTGCGCCACGCCTGAAGATCTGTGCTTCTGGCGCGAGGCGGGCGCGGGGCTCAGCGACGCGATCGAGTCGGAGACCTGGGTGCGGCGCTTCGACGGCGGCACCGTCCCGGTGACGCGGCGCGTGACGCGCCTGGACTTGGTCAGCGGGCAGTCGATGTACGTTGCCGTGCTGCATGACCGCAGCGCACAGCGCCGCACGGAAGCCGAACTGGAAGAGCGTGTGGCCGAACTCAGCGCGACGCTCGAATCGACGGCCGATGGGCTGCTCGTCACCGACCTCGCCGGCAACATCCGCAGCTTCAACCAGGCCTTTGCGTCCCTGTGGTGCGTGCCCGACACGTTGCTGCGGCGTCGCGACGACGACGCGCTGTTCGCCTTCATGCGCCGCAGCGTCATCGATCCGGCCGGCTACATGCGCCGCCTGGCGGCGCTGGAGGACGGCGATCTGCGCGAAGCGGTCGACTGCGTTGCGCTCGCGTCGGGCCGGATGCTGCAGCGCGTCAGCCTGCCGCAGACGAGCCGCGCCGGCTGCATCGGGCGGGTTTACTCGTTTCGCGACATCACCGCGCGCCTGGAGGCGATCCACCGCCTCGATACGCTGTCGCACAGCGACCTGCTGACGGGGCTGCCCACACGCAGCGTGCTCGCTGAGCGTGTCAAGTTCTCGATTGCGCTTGCACAGCGCGACGGCACGCCCTTCGCGCTGCTGTTCGCCAACCTCGACCGCTTCAAGCACATCAACGACACACTGGGCCACGAGTTCGGCGACCAGGTGCTGGCCGATGTGGCGGACCGCCTCAAAGGCTGCCTGCGCCAGATCGACACGGTGGCGCGCCTGGGCGGCGACGAGTTCGTGATGCTCGTCCACCAGGCCGACGCGGCCGGTGCCGAAACGGCGGCGCGGCGCGTCCTCGACGCGCTGCAACAGCCCTTCCATCACGGCGAGCTGAGCTTCACCGTCACCTGCAGCATTGGCATCGCGCTGCATCGGGCGCATGGCGAGAGCCTGGAGCAACTGCTGCGTCACGCCGACGCGGCGATGCACGAGGTGAAGGAGGCAGGGCGGGCCGCCTATCGCTTCCATCAGGCGAACGAGCGCGGCGCCGTCGAGAATCGCGGCCGCCTCGAACTCGACAGCGCGATGCGCGAGGCGCTCGCGTGCGGGCGCTTCCGCCTGCACTACCAGCCGCAGGTCGATCTGGCCACGGGCAAGGTGCTGGGCGCAGAGGCGCTGATCCGCTGGCACGATCCGGTGTTGGGCAACGTGCCGCCGGCGGAGTTCATTCCGGTGGCCGAGCAAAGCGGCTTCATCGTCGCCATCGGCGACTGGGTGCTGCGCCAGGCGCTGCAGCAGGCGGCGGCGTGGCACGCCCAGGGCCGCGGCCTGGTGGTGTCGGTCAACGTCTCGGCGGTGCAG
>CAJPFZ010000482.1 GCA_905339355.1 Burkholderiaceae bacterium | reverse complement strand
CAGCGTGGCCACGCGCTCGGCCACATCGGCGCGCTGGCTTTGCGACGCCAGCGCGCCCATGCGCACGTCTTCGCGCGCCGGGTCGCCGACGACGACCTTCTTCAATCGCGCACTCAGCCTCTCGGCGACCGCGTCGAGCTGCCCGCGCGGCACGATCGCGCGGCGGATGGCGGTGCACTTCTGCCCGGCCTTGACCGTCATTTCGCGCGCCACCTCCTTGACGAAGAGGTCGAACTCCTCATCGTCGGGCGTCACGTCGGGGGCCAGGATGGCGCAATTGAGCGAATCGGCTTCGGCGTTGAACGGCACCGACTGGCGCACGAGGTTGGGATGCACCCGCAGCTTGGCCGCGGTGTCGGCCGAGCCGGTGAAGGTGACGACGTCGCTGCCGTCGAGCCGCTCGAGCAGGTCGCCGGTGCCGCCGATCACGAGCTGCAGGCTGCCCTCGGGCAGCAGACCGGAGGTCTGCATCAATCTCACCGCCGCCTCGGTCAGGTAGCTCGTCGCGGTGGCCGGTTTGGCGATGCACGGCATGCCGGCGAGAAAACTCGGCGCGAACTTTTCGAGCAGCCCCCAGACGGGGAAATTGAAGGCGTTGATGTGCACCGCCAGGCCACGCCGCGGCACGAGGATGTGCGTGCCGGCGAAGCCGCCCTTCTTGCCGAGCGGCACGGCCGGGCCCTCGTGCACCACGTTGCCCGAGGGCAGCTCGTTGCTGCCCATGGCGGCATAGGCCGACAGCGTGCCGCTGCCGCCTTCGATGTCGATCCAGCTGTCGCTGCGTGTCGCGCCGGTGTGCGCCGACTCGGCGTAGAGCGACTCCTTGTGCTCGGTGAGGAATTTCGCGAGCGCCTTCAGGCGCGCGGCGCGCTGCTGGAAGTCGAGCGCCAGCAGCGCCGGCACGCCGACCGCGCGCGCATGCGCCACCGCTTCGGCGAAGTCGATCGCCTCCTCGTGCGTGTTCGCCACCGGGCGCCCGTTGATCGCGCTGGCCAGCGTCTGCGCACCGCGCTCGCCGAGCCAGCGGCCGCCGATGTAACTCTGCAGGGTTCGAACCATGGTGTGCTCCTGAGTCCTTGAATCCATCAGGCGGCGGTGGCCGCCGACGTCGTCTTGTTGCCGATGCCGAGGTAGGTTTCGATGATCCGCCGGTCGCGCAGCAGCGTCTGTGCCGGACCGCTCAGCGCGACCGAGCCCGTCTCGAGCACGTAGCCGCGGTCGGCCACCTGCAGCGCCGCGCGCGCGTTCTGCTCGACCAGCAGCACCGACACGCCGATCTGGCGCAGCGACGACACCACCTGCAGCACCTCGCGCACGATCAGCGGCGCGAGGCCGAGCGAGGGCTCGTCGAGCATCAGCAGGCGAGGTCGGGCCATCAGCGCACGGCCGATCGCGAGCATCTGGCGTTCGCCGCCCGACAAGGTCGAGGCCCACTGCGCGTGGCGCTCGGCCAGGCGCGGGAAGATCGCGAACACCTCGTCCATGCGCGCACGCTGGTCGCGCTGGCCGCGCCGCCAGCGCGCGAAGCCGCCCAGCAGCAGGTTGTCGTCGACCGACATCTCGCCGAACAGCTCGCGCTTCTCCGGCACCAGCCCGACACCGCGCGCGACCATCGCCTCGACACTCGGCCGCGCCAGCCGCTCGCCGCCCATCGAGAGCGCACCGCGCGAAGGCAGCAAGCCCATCGCGGCGGCAAGCAAGGTGGTCTTGCCGGCGCCGTTGGGGCCGATGACGGTGACGATCTCGCCCTCGGCGACGGTCAGGTCGACGTTGTGCACCGCCTCCACCTCGCCGTAGGCGACGCTGAAGCCCTGCAGCTGGAGCAGCGGTGTGGTCATCGGAGTTCCTTCATGCCGCATCCTCCCAATCGTCGGCGCCCCCGAGATAGGCCTCCAACACCCGTGGGTTGGCCTGCACCTCGGCGGGCGTGCCCTCGGCGATGACGCAGCCGAACTCCAGCACGGTCACGCGGTCGGCGAGGTTCATCACGAATTCCATGTCGTGTTCGACCACCAGGATGCCCAGCCCCTCGGAGCGCAGCTGCGCAAGCAGCCCGGCGAGCGCCTGCTTCTCCAGGTGGCGCAGGCCGGCGGCAGGTTCGTCGAGCAGCAGCGCCGCGGGTTGCCCGGCGAGCGCGCGGGCGATCTCGACCACACGCTGCTGGCCGAGCGGCAGCGAGCCCGCCGGCGTGTGCATGTGGTCCGCCAGGCCGCAGCGCTCGATCTGGCGCCGCGCTTCGGCCAGCAGGGCGGCCTCTTCGGCACGCTCCAGCCGCAGCATCGCCGCCCACCAGCCACGGCGCCCGCGCCGGTGTGCACCAAGCGCGACGTTCTCGAGCACGCTGCGCTGGCCGAGCAGCCTGACGTGCTGGAACGTGCGGGCCAGCCCCCGCTTGGCGAACGCACGCGCCGGCCGGCCCTGCATGGCCTGCCCCATCAGCCGCACCTCGCCCTCGCTGGGATGGTCGACACCGGAGATCATGTTGAAGAAGGTGGTCTTGCCCGCCCCGTTGGGGCCGATCAGCGCATGCACCTCGCCGGCCTTGAGCGTCAGTGCGATCGCGTTGTTGGCGATCAGGCCGCCGAAGCGCTTGGAGACGTGGTCGGTCTCAAGCAGCAGTTCGCCTGGCGCCGGCAGCGGCCGCTGCGGCAAGGGGGCGGCCGATGCGCTCACGGTCGCGCGCGAGGCCGGGGTCATGCCGCGACGCGTCACCCGCGCGAGCGTGGGCCACAGACCATCGGCGAAACGCTGCAGCACCAGCATCATCAGCAAGCCGAAGACGATGACCTCGAAGTTGCCGCTCGAGCCGAGCAGCTGCGGCAGGATGTCCTGCAGTTGCTCCTTGACCAGCGTGATCAGCGTCGCGCCCAGCACGGCGCCCCACAGGTGGCCGGCCCCCCCGAGCACCGCCATGAACAGGTACTCGATGCCGATGTTGAGGTTGAACGGCGTCGGGTTGACGAAGCGCTGGAAGTGCGCGTAGAGCCAGCCCGACACGGCCGCCAGCAGCGCGGCCAGCACGAACACCTTGATGCGCTGTCGCGCGGTGGCGATGCCCATCGACTCGGCCATGACACGGCTGGACTTGAGCGCACGCAGCGCGCGGCCTTCGCGCGAGTCGAGCAGGTTGTGCAGCGCCCACAGCGTGAGCAGCAGCACGGCCCAGATCAGCACGCCGAGCAGGCGCGGCGAGGCGAGCGAGATGCCGGCGATCGTGAGCGGCGGCACGCCGCCCAGGCCCGTGTGGCCGCCGAGGAAATCGAGGTTGCCGAACAGGAAGTACAGGCTCAGCCCCCATGCGATCGTGCACAGCGGCAGGTAGTGGCCCGACAGCTTGAGCGTGATCGCGCCCAGCCCCCAGGCGACGAGGAAGGTGAGCGCGAGGCCGAGCGCGAGGCCGAACCACGGCAGCAGCGCCGGGCCCGCCACGCTGCCGAGCGCCGCCGTGGCGATCGGGGACGTGCACACCCAGGCGGTGGCATAGGCGCCGAGGCCGACGAAGGCCGCCTGACCGAACGAGGTCATGCCGCCGATGCCCGTCAGCATGACGAGGCCGGCAGCCACCAGCGCATAGAGGCCGATCGTGCACAGCACCGACACCGTGAACTCGGGCAGCCACGGCCAGGCGAGCGCGAGCGCGGCGACGAAGAGCATCGTCACGCGTCGTGAGCTCATTCCTCATCCTCCACATGCCGGCTGCGCAGGGAGCGCCACCACAGCACCGGGATGATCAGCGTGAACACCAGCACCTCCTTGAACGCGCTGGCCCAGAACGACGAGAACGACTCCAGCTGGCCGACGATGAGCGCGCCGGCAAGCGCGAGCGGGTAGCTCGCCAGGCCGCCGACGATGGCCGCGACGAAGCCCTTGAGCCCAATCAGGAAGCCGGTGTCGTAGTAGACGGTGGTGATCGGCGCGATCAGCAGGCCCGAGACGGCGCCGATCAGTGCCGACAGCGCAAAGCTCAGGTCGCCGGACAGCTCGGTGGGAATGCCCATCAGACGCGCTCCGACGCGGTTGATCGCAGTCGCGCGCAAGGCCTTGCCGACGATGCTGCGCTCGAAGAACACGAACATCATCAGCACCAGCAGCAGCGCAACGCCGACCACCACCAGCGACTGGCCGCTGACTGGCACGCCGCCCCACTCGAAACGCGCATCGGAGAACGCCGGCGTGCGCGACCCCTCGGCGCCGAAGAAGAGCAGCCCGAGCCCCACCAGCACGCCGTGCAGCGCGACCGAGACGATCAGCAGCATCAGCACGCTCGCATCCGCGAGCGGCCGATACGCCAACCGGTAGAGCAAGGGGCCGAGCGGCGTCACCACCGCCAGCGTGGTCGCGGCCTGCACCGCCAGCGCCTCGCTGCGCCAGCCGAACACCAGCACGCAGGCGATGACCGGGCAGGTCACCGTCCACACGAGCGTGGACAGCCAGTCGACGTTCTCGCCGCGCCGTGAGCGCCACGCTTCCACCACCAGCACGCAGGCCGCGAGGGCGATCAGCAGCCACAGCGTGGCAGGCACGCGCCCGGCGTGCAGGCCGGCCATGGTCAGCGCGGCGAACGCCACCAGCTCGCCCTGCGGAATGAAGATGACACGCGTGACCGAGAACACCAGCACCAGGGCCAGCGCCATCAATCCGTAGACGGCACCGTTGACGATGCCGTCCTGGCCCAGCAAGAGGGCGATCTGAAAGTCCATGAAGATTGCGGCCCGGGGCCTGTTCGCGCGACGTGTCGCGTCGTGCGCACGGGGCCGCCGCGAGGGCGACCCCGTGCCTCAGAGCTCGCTCAGGGCTGGAATTTCCAGGCGCCGTTCTCGATCTTCACCATCACGCGCGCACGCTGGTCGAGGCCCAGGTGGTCGGTGGGCGACATGTTGAAGATGCCGTGCGCGCCCGCCAGCTCCTTCACCTGCTCGAGCGCGTCGCGCAGCGCGGCGCGGAACTCCGGCGTGCCGGGCTGCGCCTTCTTCAGCGCGCCGGGAATCGCCGCCGCCATCAGCTGGCCCGCATCCCAGGCGTGCGCGCCGAAGGTCGACACGGTGCCCTTGCCGTAGGCCGCCTCGTAGGCCGCGACATAGGCTGCGGCCGACTTCTTCACCGGGTGGCCGGCCGGCAGCTGGTCGGCCACGAGCACCGGCCCCGCGGGCAGCCAGGTGCCTTCGACGTCCTTGCCGCCCACGCGCAGGAAGTCGGCGTTGGCGACGCCGTGCGTCTGATAGATCTTGCCGGCGTATCCGCGCTCCTTCAGCGTCTTCTGCGGCAGTGCCGCCGGCGTCCCCGAGCCCGCGATCAGCACCGCGTCGGGCCGCGCGGCCATCAGCTTGAGCGCCTGACCGGTGACGGAGGTGTCGCTGCGCGCGTAGCGTTCGCTCGCGACGATCTGAAGCTTCTTCAGCTCCGCCGCCTTGGTGAACTCCTGGAACCAGCCCTCGCCGTAGGCGTCGGAGAAGCCGACGAAGCCGACCGTCTTGACGCCGTTGGCGGCCATGTGCTCGGCGATCGCGAGCGACATCATGATGTCGTTCTGCGGCGTCTTGAAGACCCAGCGCTTCTTGGCGTCGACCGGCTCGACGATGCGCGCCGAGGCGGCCATCGAGATCATCGGCGTCTGGTTTTCGGCCACGACGTCGATCATCGCAAGCGAGTTCGGCGTGATGGTCGAGCCGAGGATCACGTCGACCTTGCTCTCGACGATCAACTTGCGCGTGTTGCTCACCGCGGCGGTGGTGTCGCTCGCGTCGTCGAGCACGATGTAGTTGATCTTCTGCCCGGCGATGGTCTTGGGCATCAGCGAGATCGTGTTCTTCTCCGGGATGCCGAGCGAGGCCGCCGGCCCGGTGGCCGACACCGTGACGCCGACATTGATGTCGGCCAGCGCGTGCGTGCTGGCCCACAGGGCCGCGACGAGGGCGATCGGTTTGAGGAATTTCATGGCTTGTCTCCGTTTTGTCGTGGGGGAATGAAAGGGATCATCACGCGGCGGCAGCGCGCGTGGGCTTGGGAAGCTGCACGGCGGGCAGTCCGCCGAGGAAGAGGTCGGCAACCACAGGCGCCATCGCGTCGTGGTCGAGCGCGCCATCGGGGCGCATCCAGGTGAACATCCAGTTGATCATTCCGAACAGCAGCATCGTGAGCGGCTTGTCCATCGCGGCGCGGCGCAGGTCCGGCCGCACGGCGACGACGGCGCGCGCGAAGCCGGCGACCACGCTGCGCTGCTTGTCGAGCACACGCTCGCGGTCGGCGTCCTCGAGGAACTTCACGTCCTCGGTCAGCACGCGATGGGCGTTCTGCGCGCCGGCATATTCGACGACGATGCGGCGAATCAGTTCGCGCAGCCGCCGCTCGGCGGGCAGGCGCTGCGCCTCGACGTCGGCCACCAGTTCCACGAGCCGCGAAACATGGTTCTCGGCGATGCTCACGAGCAGGCTGTATTTGTCGCGGTAGTAGTGGTAGAGGGTGGCTTTGGACAAGCCGCAAGCCTCGGCCACCTGGTTCATCGAGGTGGCGGGGTATCCGCGATGGGCAAACAGCTGCGCCGCGCGCGCGACGATCATCTCGCGCTGGTCGTCGTAGCCGGGGGAGCGTCCGCGTGCCATGTCGGCTTCAGCGCTCGTCGAACGACAGCACCACCCGCTCGGTGAGCGGGTGCGCCTGGCAGGTCAGCACGAAACCGGCGGCGAGGTCGTCCTTACCGAGCGCGAAGTTGCGCTCCATGCGCACCTGCCCTTCGATCAGCTTGGCGCGGCAGGTGCCGCACACGCCGGAGGTGCACGAGAACGGCACCTCCAGGCCGGCGGCGGAGGCGGCGTCGAGGATGCTCGGCTGCTCCTTGCGGAACTCGATCTCGCGCTTCAGCCCGTCGCGGATGATGACGATGCGCGCCAGCTCCGCGTCACCCGGCTTCGCCTCGTGGATCACCGCGCCCACTTCCGCCTTGTCGGCCTGCGCCACACCGAATCGCTCGATGTGGATGCGCTCTTCGGGCACACCCGCATCGAGCAGCGCGGCCTGCGCCTCGTCGTTCATCTGGAACGGCCCACACACATAGGCGTGGTCGATGCCCTGCCCCGGCACCAGCGCGCCCAGGAATTCGGCGATCTTGGCCCGATTCATCAACCCCATGTTGAGCGGCGCATCGGTGTGCTCGTCGGAGAACACGTGGTGCAGCACGAGGCGTGTGAGGTAGCGGTTCTTCAGGTCCTCGATCTCCTCCTTGAACATCGTGGACTTGAGCGTTCGGTTGCCGTAGATGAGCGTGAAGCGGCTCGACGGCTCGCGGCCGAGCACCGTCTTCATGATCGACAGGATCGGCGTGATGCCGCTGCCGCCGGCGATGCCGAGATGGTGGCGCTTCGACTGCGGCTCGATGGGCACGAAGAAGCGGCCTTGCGGCGCCATCACGCTGACGCTGTCGCCCGGCTTGAGGTGGGTGTTGATCCAGTTCGAGAACACGCCGCCGCGCACCTTGCGCACGCCCACCCGCAGTTCGCCGTCGTCGACGCCGGCGCAGATCGAATAGGAACGGCGCAGGTCCTGCCCGTCGATCTCCTTGCGCAAGGTGAGGTACTGGCCTTGGGTGAAGCCGAACACGTCGCGCAGCGCCTCGGGCACCTCGAACGACACCACGACGGCCTCGTCGGTGTCGGGTTCGATCGCGCGCACGCGCAGCGGGTGGAAGAGAACGCTCATGAGGAGGAGTGGATGCTCAGATCGGCTTGAAATGTTCGAAGGGCTCGCGGCACGCGAGACAGCGGTACAGCGACTTGCAGGCGGTCGAGCCGAAGGCCGACAGGCGCTCGGTCTGCATCGAACCGCAGCGTGGGCAGGCAAGCGCATCCGAGGCGCGCCGCCCGACGAGCCGCACGACAGACTGGGTCGGCGCCTGCACCGGCCCGGGCGGCGCGATGCCGTAGTCGGCCAGCTTTCGCCGGCCTTCGTCGCTGATCCAGTCGGTGGTCCAGGCCGGCGCGCGGCGCAGGGTCACGCGTGCCGGCCCGAGGCCCGCTTGCTCGAGCGCGCTGCGAACGTCGTGGCTGATGACTTCGGTTGCGGGGCAACCGGAGTAGGTCGGCGTCAGCACCACCTCGAGGCAGTCGTCGTGATCGATGACGTGGCGGACGATGCCGAGGTCGCAGACCGACAGCGCCGGCACCTCGGGGTCGAGCACCCCTTGGAGCACGCTCCAAGCACGTTCGCAACGGGTGCCGGTCGGGCTGGCGGCGGTGTTCACCATCACCAGGCTCCACCCGGGAACGAGCGCTGCAGCGTCTGCATCTCGGCCAGCAGCAAGCCCATGTGCTCGCTGTGCACGCCGCGCTTGCCGGTGCGTCGAAACGCCGACTCGGCCGGCGCCGCGAGCGTAGCCTCGTCGAGCACGGCGCGCATCTGCGCGAACCACGCCTCGCGCAGCGCGTCCCAGCGCGGCCCGAGCCCGCTTGCCGCGGCCGCTTCGTCGACGGCGTCGGATTCGAACAGCTCGGGCACGAAGCGCCACAGTTCTTCGAGCGCGCTCGAACTGCGCCGGCGAGACTCCGGCGTGCCGTCGCCGAGCCGCACCAGCCAATCGGCCGCGTGTTGCTGCTGATAGCGTGCCTCCTTGACCGCTTTGCCGGCGATGGCGGCCAGTTCGGCGTCGGTCGACTCCTGCAGCCGCTCCCACAGCAGCTTCAGAAACGTGGAGACCATCGTGTTGCGCACGACAGTGAAGGCGAAGTCGCCGCGCGGCAGCTCGACCAGCGTCGGGTTGCGGTAGTCGCGTTCGTCGCGCAGGAAGGCGAGCTGGTCCTCGTCGTGATCCCGGCCCTCGAGCTGCCCTGCGCGCGTCAACACGGCGCGCGCCTGGCCGATC
>CAJPFZ010000481.1 GCA_905339355.1 Burkholderiaceae bacterium | reverse complement strand
GAGACTGCTCCGCCTGCCGTCGTCAGCGCTTGACGCTCCTCAGGTAGTCGTCCACCGCACGCTCGGCGATGCGAGCCGGCACCACGCGGGCGAGCGAATCGGGCGTGGCCGGATAGCGGTATTCCTTTTCGTACAGCGCGGCGCCCGCAGCGAACTGCGGTGCCTGCTTACGGCCGGCCTTCTTCTGCACCGCCAGCGCCTTCAGGGCGAACACGAGTTCCGGTTCGGCCTGGGCCTCGTCGTCGAACACGCTGACGAACAGCACCGTCGCGCAGCCCGCCTTGGCCGCTTCGGCCAGGGCCAGCGCGTCGTTCTTCTTCGGGTCGCTCGACTCGACCGGAAAGAAGGTCTGCACCACCCGCCGTTCGGCGCCCACGGCTGCGGAGGCCGCGTCGAAGAACGAAAAGTTCAGGCGGTTCCAACGGTCCTTCAGCAGCGTGTCGTCCACGGGCAGATGCCGCCCGCCGCCGGCCACCACGGTGCAACCTGCCGCTGCGGCGGGTGCCGCCTGCTGCGCCGCCGCGCCCGCGGCGCCGAGCACGAGCAACAGCGTTGCGAGCGAAAGGGGTGTGATGCGCCGTGCCACGTGGTGCTCCGAAGTCATGTCATCTTGCGTCTTCAGCCCTTGGTGCGCTTGCGCCAGTACAGGAACTCGTCTTCATGGCATTCGATGTCGAGTTCAGTCACGCGAAGCTGCATGCGTTCCTGCGCGTCGGCGACCGCCTTGTTGTAGACGCTGGGGCCGATCTCTTCCAGGAAGAAGTTCAGCAAGGCGGCTGCCTGGATGTTGCCGATGCGCTCGTCCATGTTCTCCTGGAAGTAGCGTTCGATCGATCGGACGGCGGTGGCGCGGGCTTCCTTGCTGAGTTCGATGGTCATGGCGTCGCGATCGGTGAGGGTGCGGGACGATCCGGAGATTAACGCGGGCCGGCGCCGGCTGCAGCGCGTGGGCTCAGCCGCTGCCCTCCCGCGCCGCGGCCGCGAGGAAGGCCATCAGGTCGGCCTCGCGCGCCGACAAGCCGGCCCGCCGCGCAACGGCGACGCTCTCGTGCGCGTGCCCGCGCTGCGCCAGCGCGAGCACCTGCGGGTGCACGTAGGCCTTGCGGCACACCGCGACCGTGTTGCCCAGGCGCTTGGCTACCTCGGCCAGGATCTCGTTGGCGGTACGGGCCCGCTCGACGCCTTCGCGCGACGATTGCCGCACCAGGTCGAGCGCATGCACGCTCGCGTGCCAGGTGCGGAAGTCCTTGGCGGTGAAGTCGGCGCCGCTCGCTTCGCGCAGGTAGTCATTGACGTCCGACGAGCCGACGCAGCGGATCGCGCCCGCCTCGTCCTCGTACTCGAACAGCTCCTGCCCCGGCATGGCCTGGCAGCGGCGCACGATGCGCGCGACACGCACATCGTCGAGCGCCACGTCGTGCACGATGCCGTGTTTGCCCTTGAAGCGCAGTCGCAGCCGGCCGCCTTCGACCGCGGCGTGGCGGTTGCGCAGCGTGGTGAGGCCGAAGGAGCCGTTGCTGCGCGCGTATTCGTCGTTGCCGATGCGCAGCAGCGTCGTGTCGAGCAGCCGCACGAGCGCGGCCAGCACCACCTCGCGCGACGGGCGCTCGCCGCCGCCCTGCGCGAGGTCGGCCTTGACGCGGCGGCGGATGCGCGGCAGCACGCGGCCGAACTCCGCCATGCGGCCGAACTTGTCGGCGTCGCGCGCGAGCCGCCACTCGGGGTGGTAGCGGTACTGCTTGCGCCCGCGCGCGTCGCGTCCGGTGGCCTGCAGGTGGCCGTGCGGCAGCGTGCAGATCCAGACGTCGGTGTATGCCGGCGGAATCGCGAGCTTGCGGATTCGCGCGATCTCGGCTTCGTCGCGCAGCGGCCGGCCGTCGGGCAGCCGGTAGCTGAAGTGCTTGCCGCGGCGCACCCGCCGGATGCCCGGCATCTCGTCGCTGACGTAGACGAGGCCGGGCGGCGCGGCAGCGCCGGCATTCGAGACGCTCGGCGCTCGGGGCGCCGATGCGGCGCGCGCACGGCCCGGCGGCGTCGGGCTCGTGTGCGCGGCGGCGGCGACCAAGCGCGGTCCGCCGTCCCGCTCAGCCTTTGGCGCCGGGCAGCTTCTGAGCCGCCTCGAGGTGCTTCTTGAGCGTCGGCAAGGTGCTTTGAGCGAAGTTCTTGACGTCCGCGTTCTGCGCCTGCGCGCTCGCTTTCTCGAACTCGTCGATGTCGTGGCGGTGGTCCTTCAAGCCCGCGATCTTCACGAACTCGCGGTCGAACTCCGCCCCCGACAACTGGGCGAGGCGGTCGAGTTCCTTCTTCTTCTCCTCCGGCAGCGAAGCCGGCAGCGCCACGTTGTGGCTGGTGGCGATCTCGCGCAGGCGGTCGTTGGCCGCGCCGTGGTCTGCGACCAGCATCTGCGCGAAGGCCTTCACCGCCGCGTCGCTGGCCTTCTCGGCAGCCAGCTTGGCGACCTCGACCTCGAACTGCCCGCCTTCGACGGCCTTGGTCATGAACTCCTGGTCGAACGGCGCGAGCGCCGCGGCCGCGGGCGTGCCGATCGCGCCCGTCGGGTATTGCTCCACCATCGAGCCCGGGGTGCCGGCCATCGTGGCTGACGAAGGCGTGGCGCTGCTTGTCGACTCGGACGATGTCGCGCCCGGCGGCGCATCGGCCGCGGGCAGCGGAATGCGCTCGTCGCGCCCGCAAGCAGCAACGGCCAGCATGGCCGCCAGTGCCGACGCCGTCAGCGCCAGGCGAGAAGTCCGGATGGTCATTTTCTTCACTCCTCCTTGATGGGCGGGGCCGCGCCCCGCCTCCAGCCTGTAAACGATGCGGAAGTTCCTACGCAGCGGCGCGGCAGCTCAGGTACTGGTCTTTTGGCGGTCGCGCAGCGCCTTCACCTGGTCGTGGTTGCGCTGCACACCCATCTCCTGGCGCTGCACCAGCGCCATCAGCGGCTCGGGCAGTTCCTGCTTCAGCGCCTTGCGGTAGCGCGCAAGCGCGGCGTCTTCGCCTCGCTCGCATTCGTCGAGCATCGCCTGGTCGGAGAAGCCCACCAGCGAACCGCGCACCGCCACCCAGCCGCGGTGCAGCGCACCGGAGGCACTGCCGCCCTGGTCGGGCTTGCCGCCGTACTGGACGACATACGGCTGCAACTCTGCGGCCGCAGTGCGGCATTCCGCGGCACGCTGCATGAACAGCTCGCGCAGCTCGGTCGAGGACGTGTGCTTGGCGCAGGCGTTGAAGCCGTATTCACCGTCCTTGCAGGTCTCGATCAAGTCGTTCAGGGTGTCGACGATGTCGTCGTTGGACATGGTGGTTTCCTTTCGAATGGAGGGGCGGTGAAACGCGATCACCACCACCTGGGACTTGCGGGCAGGTAACGTGCCCGGCACGGCCCGCAGCGCGCAGCGGGAACATCGATTGCCCGAGCGCGGGCATGACGAATGAGCTGGCTGAATCGGCGGGTCCGCATCTGGTCGACGCGACGATGTTCTGGAGCGCCACCGGCGGCGGCGTGCGCCGCTACCTGCAGGCCAAGCACCAGTGGCTAAGCCGGCACACCGCATGGCGCCACACCATCGCAGCGCCCGTGGCCGACCTGCCCGGCATGGTGCAGCTGCCGGCTGTCTCCCTGCCCGGCTCCGGCGGCTATCGCCTGCCGATTCGCCGGCGTGCGCTGGCGGCGGCGCTGGTCGACCTGCAGCCCGACGTCATCGAGGCGGGTGACCCGTACCGGCTCGCCTGGGCCGCGCTCGACGCCGCCGACACGCTGCACGTGCCGGCGATCGCGTTCTGCCATTCCAATCTCGAACTGCTCGCCGCCAGCTTTGCCGGACCACGCCTGGCAGGCGCAGCCGCGCGCGCGGCGCGCCGCTACGCCCGCCGGCTCTACAGTCGCTTCGACCTCGTGCTCGCGCCGAGCGAGGCGATGCGCATGCGCCTGCTGGACTGGGGCGTCGAACGTGTCGCCGCGCAGCCGCTGGGTGTCGACACGCAGCTCTTCCACGCAGCGCGCGCCAGCCCGATGTGGCGCAACCACCTGGGCCTGCCGCCAGCCACGCGGCTGCTCGTCTACGCGGGCCGCTTCGCGCCCGAAAAGCACCTCGACGTGCTCGCACAGGCGGTGCGCCGGCTCGGCGCGCCCTACGTGCTGCTGGCCGTGGGTGCGGGTCCGACCCCGCCCAGCGGCGATCGGGTGATCGTGCAGCCGCACCTGTCCGACCCGATGGCATTGGCGCGTGTGCTCGCAAGCGCCGACGCCTTCGTGCACGCGGGCGACCAGGAGACCTTCGGCCTGTCGGTGCTCGAGGCCATGGCCTGCGGCACCCCGGTCGTCGCGCGCGCCGCCGAGGGTCTCGCCGAGCTCGTGGACGACAGCGTCGGCGCGGCGGTTCACGACAACCGCCCCGACAGCTATGCGCAGGCGATCGCCGGCTTGTTCGTGCACGACCGCAGCGGCCCGTCGCGCCGCGCCCGCGAGCGCGCAGAGTCCTACGACTGGAACCAGATGCTGCCGCTGCTGCTGATGCACTACCGGCAGATGATGCGCGACGGTGCGCGTCGGCACGACGACCGCATCGCGCCGCGGCGGCGCGCGGCCAGCCTGCCGCAATGAAGCCGGCGCTGAGCGTCGTTCTGCACGATGTTGCGCCGGCCACCCTGCCCGCCTGCGAACGTGTGATTCGCGCGGTCAACGAGGTGGCCGCGCTGCCGCTCACGCTGCTGGCCGTGCCGCGCTACCACTGCGAGCCGAGCCCGGCGAGCTTCGGCCAATGGCTCGGGCACCGCTTCGCCGGCGGCGACGAGATCGCGCTGCACGGCTACACGCACCAGGACGACGGCGTTCCGCGCGGCTTCGTCGACCGCGTGAAGCGCCGCCATTACACGCGCGGCGAAGGCGAGTTCAGCGACCTGTCGATCACCGAGGCGATGCGCCGGCTCACCGCCGGCGTGCGCTGGTTCGCGCGGCAGGGGCTGGTGCTGCGCGGCTTCGTCGCGCCGGCCTGGCTGATGAGCCACGGCACCTGGGAGGCGTTGCGCTGGCTCGACCTGAGCTACACCTGCACGCTGCGCCGCCTGGTGCTGCTGCCCGATCGGCAGAGCCTCGCGAGCCAGCCGCTCGTCTACAGCACGTCGAACCTGTGGCGGCGCCAGGCCTCGCTGGTGTGGAACGCGGTGCTGGCGAAGTCGCTGCGCGACAAGCCGCTGCTGCGCCTCGAGCTGCACCCGCACGATGCCGACCATCCGGCGATCCGGCGCTCGTGGCAGCGCGTGCTCGCGGCGCAGCTGTCGGGGCGGCGCGCGATGACGCTGGCGCAGGTGGCCGAGCGGCTGCGCGTCGCAACCGACTGGGACCTGCTGGGTCTGGACGCCGAAGACACGGTGCCCGGCGATGCCTCAGATGATCACCAGCATGAACATGCCGGTGAGCCAGCCGATCAGGGCGCCGGCCGCCACGTCGCTCGGGAAGTGCAGGCCGAGCACGACACGTGACACCGCAACGAGCGCAGTGAAGCCCCACAGCGGCAGCGCGAGGGCTGGGTAGTAGTGAACGACCAGCAGGCTGAAGGCCACCGCGTGCATCGTGTGCCCGCTTGGGAAGCTGAACTCGTCGAGCGATCGCGCGCACGCCCGTATGCCGTTGCACGACACGAAAGGCCTCGGCCGGGCGATGCGTTGCTTCAGCGCCTTGTAGAAGACGAGGTTGACGCTGCCCAGCGCGACCATGTAGATCGCGCACGTGAGGCCCGCGGCACCGCCCCACCAGGGCAGCGTGGCGATCAGCGCGAACCACAACGCACCGTCGCCGAGCCAGCTGGTGGCAAGCAGCGTCAGCAGCACGGCCGGGCGAGTCGCCGCGCCGTGCATCCACAGCGCGACCGAGACTTCGCGCTCGATCCAGAGGCGGCGGCGCGCTTCCCGCAGCCGCTGGCGCTCCTCAAGCAACAAGCGGCACCCCCGTGACGCTGCGCGCGGAATGCGCGGCCAGCGTGTCGGCCAGCCGCGACTCGAAGCGCGCGAGCACCTCGGGCCAGCCTGCCTTCAGCGCCGACGCACGGGCTGCAGCGCGCACGCTGGCGAGGTGGCGGTACTGCCAGGCCAGGCTGCACACCGAGGCGATGAAGGCCTTCTCGTCGCCGGGCGGGGCGAGCAGGCCGCTCGCGCAATCGTCCACGTGCTCGGCCGCTGCCGCCGTGTTGAAGGCAATCACCGGCAGGCCGCTGGCCAGCGCCTCCAGCGTGACGTTGCCGAAAGTTTCCGACAGGCTCGGGAAAAGGAACAGATCAGCGCTTGCGTAGTGCCGCGCCAGCGCCTCGCCGCGCTGCACGCCGACGAAGTGCGCCGCCGGGAACTCGGCCTCGAGCCGCTGGCGCTGAGGGCCGTCGCCGACCACCACCATCGTCGCCGATGGCGTGCGCAGCCGCACCGCGTCGAAAGCGCACAGCGCGAGCGCCACGTTCTTCTCGGCCGCCAGACGGCCGACGTACAGAAGCACCGGAGCGTCGTGCGCGCCCAATTTGCCCCATTGCGCGCGCAGCTGCGGCGAGCGCCTGGCGGGATCGAAGAGGTGGGTGTCGACGCCGCGGCCGACGACTTCCAGCCGCTGGAATCCGGCCTCGCCCAGCTGCCGGCGAACCGCCTCCGTCGGCACGAAGCTCAGGTCGGCGTGGTTGTGAAAGCGGCGCAGCACGTCCTGCACCACGGGCGACAGCCAGCCGAAGCCGTAGTAGCGGCTGTACTGGTGGAAGTTGGTGCGGAAGTCGGTGGTGACCGGCAGGTTCATCGCCTTGCCCGCGCGCAAGGCGGCCCAGCCGAGCGGCCCCTCGGTGGCGATGTGCACCAGCTGCGGCTGCGTTCGCTCGAAGCGCTTGCGCAGGCTGCCCCCGGCCGCCAGGCCGATGCGCAGGTCCGGGTACATCGGGATCGGGCAGCCGAGTGTGCGCAGCTCCTCCTCGCTCGCGAGCGGCGGCTCGCCACTCTGGCGCGGGCGGATCAGCTCGACGTGGTGCCCGCGCTCGCGCAGGTGCCGCACCGTGCGCTCCACGGTGAGCGACACGCCGTTGAGTTCGGGCGGATAGGTTTCAGTGACGAAGGCGATGCGCACGGCGTGCCCTTCATGGCAGTCGATGTCCTTGAACAGCAATCGCCATTCCCGTCGTTGTCCGTGGAAGCGCTTCGAGGCTTGCGGCACACCCCACCCGCGAACGGGGCAAGGTGAACGGATTGCGACTAAAGGAGGAACTCGAAGCGGCGCGCGAGACCTTCGCGCACGCGCTGCACGAAGCTGCGCCGGTGCCACGACTCGATCGTCACCTCGCGGCTGGCGGCCACGTCTTCGCGGAACACCTGCTCCATCTGCGCGCCGAATTCGGCGTCGATCAGCACCGCGTTGGCCTCGGCGTTGTGCACGAAGCTGCGCCAATCGAGGTTGGCCGAGCCCACCGTCGCCCAGACGCCGTCGATGACCGTCGTCTTGGCGTGCAGCAGCGCGCCTTCACGCTCGTAGATGCGCACGCCCGCGTGCAGCAGCCGGCCGTAGTGCGAGCGCCCGGCGTGCAGCGGCGCCCAGGCGTCGCTCTCGCTCGGCAGCAGCAGGCACACGTCGACGCCACGGCGCGCGGCGGCCGACAGTGCGCGCAGCAGCCGCCGCGTCGGCACGAAGTAGGCGGTGGTCAGCAGCACGCGATGCTGAGCATGGTCGATCGCGCGCAGCAGCGCGCGGTAGAACGGGTTGCGCCGCCGCCCGGCCTCGCAGGAGGCGATCGCGCCGCGCAGGCTGCCGAGCGCGGCTGTCGGCGGCAGGTAGTTCGCCGGCTGGATGGCGGCGACGGCATGCTTGTTCCAGTGCGCGATGAACAGCCGCTGCAGCTCGGTCACCAGCGGACCGGCGATGCGCAAGTGGGTGTCGCGCCACGGCGTGTGTGCATCGGCACCGTGCTGCGGCTGAGAACCGGCCGAGTAAACGCCGCTGATGTTGACGCCGCCAAGGAAGGCGACCCGCCCGTCGACCACCAGCAGCTTGCGATGGTCGCGCAGGTGCACGCCGCGGCTGAGCAGCTTGCGCCACGAGCGCAGCGGGTTGTATTCGCACAGCTGCACGCCGGC
>CAJPFZ010000480.1 GCA_905339355.1 Burkholderiaceae bacterium | reverse complement strand
GTCCTCGGCTGCGTCGAGCCGGTCGCCGAGCAGGGCGCCGACATCGCCCGCGTCGCCGCGCTCTATGCCGACTACGCGCAGACCGCCTCCGGCGTCACCGTCAGCCGCTTCTGCGCCTCGGGGCTGGAAGCCTGCAACCAGGCGGCGGCGCAGATCATGTCCGGCCAGTCCGACCTCGTCGTGGGCGGCGGCGTCGAGTCGATGTCGCGCGTGCCGATGTTCTCCTCCGGCGGCGCCTGGCCGACCGACCCGCAGGTGGCGGCGAAGACCTACTTCGTGCCGCAGGGCATCTCCGCCGACACCATCGCCACCAAGTGGGGCTACTCGCGCCGGGAACTCGACGCCTACGCCGCCGAAAGCCAGCGCCGCGCCAAGCAGGCCTGGGACGAGGGGCGCTTCAAAAAATCCATCGTGCCGGTGAAGGACGTGAACGGCCTGACCATCCTCGACCGCGACGAGTACATGCGCCCCGAGACCACGCTCGAGTCGCTCGCCACGCTGAAGCCGGCCTTCGCCGAGCAGGGCGAGCAGTACGGCTTCGATGCGGTGATCCTGCAGCGCTACCCGGAGCTCGAGCGCATCGAGCACGTGCACCACGCCGGCAACAGCTCCGGCATCGTCGACGGCGCCGCGGCCATCTTCTTCGGCACGAAGGAGATGGGGCAGAAGCTCGGCCTCAAGCCGCGCGCCCGCATCCGCGCCTTCGCCTCGACCGGCTCCGAGCCCTCGATCATGCTGACCGGCCCGGCCCCCGCCACCGAGAAGGCGCTCAAGCGCGCCGGCATGTCGGTGAAGGACATCGACCTCTACGAACTCAACGAGGCCTTCGCCGCCGTCGTGGTGCACTACATGCGCCAGCTCGGCATCGCGCACGACAGGATGAACGTGAACGGCGGCTCCATCGCCATGGGCCATCCGCTCGGCGCCACCGGCGCCATGATCCTCGGCACGCTGCTCGACGAGCTCGAGCGGCGCAACCTGACCACGGGCCTCGCCACGCTGTGCGTCGGCGCCGGCATGGGCACCGCAACCATCATCGAACGGGTGTAAGCGAAATGATCAACTACAACGTCGACGCCGAAGGCATCGCCACCCTCGAGTGGGACCTGCCGGGCCGCTCGCAGAACGTCTTGAACGAAGAAACCATGGCGGCCTTCGCCGCCGCCGCACAGAAGGCGCTGGCCGATCCTGCCGTGAGGGGCATCGTCGTCGCCTCGGCCAAGGCCGACTTCATCGCCGGCGGCGACCTCGACATGCTGCTCAAGGCCACCGACGCCCAGGCCATGAGCGACAACCTGAAGCTGTGGCACAAGCTGTTCCGCACGCTGGAGACCGCCGGCAAGCCGGTGGCGGCGGCGCTGAACGGCGCCACCCTCGGCGGCGGCCTGGAACTCGCGCTGGCCTGCCACTACCGCGTCGCCGCGGACAACCCGAAGGCGCGCTTCGGCTTCCCCGAGGTCACGCTGGGCCTCTTGCCGGGCGCCGGCGGCACGCAGCGCGCACCGCGTCTGATGGGCATCCAGCCGGCCCTGCTCTTCCTCACCGAAGGCTAGCGCATCAAGGCCGCCGATGCGCAGAAGCAGGGTCTCGTCCACGCCGTCGTTCCCGCCGGAAAGGAACGCGACGCGGCGCACGCTTGGCTGCTCGAAGCCGCGGCGAAGGGCGGCAAGACCCTGCAGCCCTGGGACCAGAAGGGCTTCAGGATCCCCGGCGGCGGCGTCATGACGCCTGCCGGCATGCAGACCTTCATGGCCGGCAACGCCATGCTGCGCGAGAAGACCCACGACAACTACCCGGCGCCGAAGCACATCCTCTCCTGCGTCTTCGAGGGCATGCAGACCGACATCGACACCGGGCTGGCCATCGAGACGCGCTACTTCGTGAACCTCGTGCGCAGCCCCGTGGCGAAGAACATGATCCGCAGCCTGTTCTTCTTCATGCAGGAGGCGAACAAGCTGGCGCGGCGGCCGAAGGACGTGCCGGCACAGAAGTACACGAAGATCGGCATGCTCGGCGCCGGCATGATGGGCGCCGGCATCGCCCATGCCGCAGCGACCGCCGGCCTCGAGGTGGTGCTGCTCGACAGCACGAAGGAGAACGCCGAGAAGGGCAAGACCTACTCGGCGAAACTGCTGGAGAAGCGCGTCGCCAAAAGTCAGTTGTCCCAGGACGGCGCCGCTGCCGTGCTGGCGCGCATCAAGCCCACCGCCGACTATCGTGATCTCGCCGGCTGCGAGCTGGTGGTCGAGGCGGTGTTCGAGGACCGCGCCCTCAAGGCCGACGTGACGAAGAAGACCGAAGCGGTGATCGGCAAGGACGCCCTCTTCGCCTCCAACACTTCCACCCTGCCCATCACCGGGCTGGCCGAGGCGAGCGCGCGGCCGGCGAACTTCATCGGCCTGCACTTCTTCTCGCCCGCCGACAAGATGCCGCTGGTGGAAATCATCATGGGCAAGCAAACTTCGCAGCAGACGCTGGCCCGTTCGATGGACTTCGTGCGCGCCATCGGCAAGACGCCGATCGTGGTGAACGACGCGCGCGGCTTCTACACCAGCCGCGTCTTCGGCACCTACCTGTCTGAGGGCATGGCCCTGCTGCAAGAAGGCGTCGCCCCGGCGCTGATCGACAACGCCGGGCGGCTGGCCGGCATGCCGGTGGGGCCGCTGGCGCTGGCCGACGAGGTTTCCATCGAACTGGTGCACAAGATCGCCAGGCAGACCAAGGCCGACCTCGGCGACAAGTACGTGCCGCGCGCCGCCGACCAGGTCGCCGCGCTGATGGTGGAAAAACTCAATCGCCTCGGCAAGAAGAGCGGCCATGGCTTCTACGAGTATCCGGCCGATGCGAAGAAGCACCTGTGGCCGGGCCTCGCCGAGCATTTCCCCGTCAAGGCCGAACAACCCTCGCTCGAACAGGTGGTCGAACGGCTTATGCTGATCCAGTCGCTCGAGACAGTGCGCTGCCTGGAGGAGGGCGTGCTCACCTCGCCGCAGGACGCCGACGTCGGCGCCATCCTCGGCTGGGGCTACCCGCCCTTCCGCGGCGGCCCGATCGGCCAGATCCACACCATGGGCGTGGCCAATTTCGTCGCCGCCTGCGACCGCCTGGCGGAACAATGCGGCGAGCGATTCCGTCCCACGGAAGGCCTGCGCAAAAAGGCAGAAGAGGGCGCACAATTCTTCGCTGTTTAAGCCATAATCGCCGCACGCCAAATTGGCGGAAGATGGTTTTGCGCTGCGGAACGGCCTGAGCAACAAATAAACAGGCAGTCGGAGGAGAGGATTTGCTGCAATTCCTGCAACTCGTCGCGAGCGGCATCGCACAAGGCTGCATTTACGGGCTGATCGCGCTCGGTTTCGTGCTCATCTACAAGGCCACCGAAACCATCAATTTCGCCCAGGGCGACCTGATGATGCTCGGCGGCTTCCTCGGTCTCACCGGCACGCTGGCGCTGGGCCTGCCCTTCTGGGCCGCCTTCGCCGCCGCGCTCCTCGTCATGCTGTTCTTCGGCATGGCGCTCGAGCGCGTCGTGCTGCGGCCGCTCCTCGGCCAGCCGGCCTTCACCGTGGTGATGGTGACGATCGGCGTCGGCTACCTCGCGCGCGGCCTCGTCACCATGATTCCCGAGTGGGGCACCGACACCCACGTCCTGCCGGTGCCCTACAAGGACCAGATCGTCAGCCTCGGCGGCAACGGCACCGAGGGCGGCCTCATCATGTCCATGGAGCACGTCGTCGTCATCGCCGTCACGGCGCTGCTGATCGTGGCGCTGTACCTGCTCTTCAAGCACACCAGGATCGGCATCGCCATGCAGGCCACCTCGCAGAATCAGCTGGCGGCCTTCTACATGGGCATTCCGGTGCGCCGCATCAACATGCTGGTGTGGGGCATCTCCGCCGCCGTCTCGGCCTGCGCCGGCCTGCTGCTGGCGCCGATCACCTTCGTGCACGCCAACATGGGCTTCATCGGCCTGAAGGCCTTCCCCGCCGCGGTGGTCGGCGGCTTCGGCAGCATCCCCGGCGCGCTGGTCGGCGGCCTCATCATCGGCGTCGTCGAGACGCTGGCCGGCTTCTACCTGCCGGAAGGCTTCAAGGACATCGCCGCCTACATCGTCGTGCTGGTCATGCTGGCGGTGAAGCCGAACGGCCTCTTCGGCGAAAACCTGCGGAAAAAAGTCTGATGCGATTTCTGTTCAAGACCGACTACCGGCAGGACCTCCGCCTCTTCAAGCACGGCGGCCAGGTGTTCTGGTACGGCGCGCTGCTGCTCGCGCTCGCCGCCGCGCCCTGGCTGCTGCCGGACTACTGGGTCTCGCAGCTGATCTTCGTCTGCATCTACGCCATCGCCGGCATCGGCCTGATGGTGCTGGTCGGCTTCACCGGCCAGGTCTCGCTCGGCCACGCCGCCTTCCTCGCCATGGGCGCCTACACCGAAGCCTACCTGCAGAGCCACGGCTGGCCCTTCGTCCTGTCGCTCGCCTTCTCGGCGCTGGTGGCCGGCGCGACCGGCATCATCGTCGGCCTGCCGGCGCTGCGCGTGAAGGGCATGTACCTGGCCATCGCCACGCTGGCCTTCGGCTTCATCGTCGAGGAAGGCGTGGCGCGGGCGGAGAGCCTCACCGGCGGCAACGCCGGCAAGATGCTCGGCAGCCTCGAGGTCTTCGGCCTGCCCATCGACAGCGACCAGCGCTTCTACTACCTGGTGCTGTTCTTCCTCGTGCTGGTGGTGCTCGGCGTCATGAACCTGCTGCGCAGTCCGACCGGGCGCGCCTTCGTCGCCATCCGCGACTCGGAAATCTCTGCGCAGAGCATGGGCATCAACCTGGCGCGCTACAAGACCACCGCCTTCGCCCTGTCGGCCGCCATCGCCGGCATCGCCGGCGCGCTCTACGCGCACAAAATACGCTTCCTCTCGCCCGACCAGTTCACCTTCCTGCAGTCGATCGAACTGCTGATGATCCTGGTCATCGGCGGCGTCGGCTCGATCTACGGCGCCATCTTCGGCGCCGCCTTCTGGATCGTCGTGCAGCAGCTCATCGTGCTGGCCAAGGACTGGCTGCCGCCGGCGATCGGCCAGCAGACCGGCCTGCAGCCGACCGTGTTCGGCCTGATCCTCGTCGCCTTCGTGCTGTTCGAGCCGATGGGCCTGTACGGCCGCTGGCTGAAGATCCGCACCTTCTTCCAGCTCTTCCCCTTCTACCGCAAGGGCCTGTTCCGGCGGCAGAAGAGCTACATGAAGTCG
>CAJPFZ010000479.1 GCA_905339355.1 Burkholderiaceae bacterium | reverse complement strand
AAGGCCACCGGCGAACTGTCGGTGCCGTTGACGTAGTCGCTTCGCAGCGCCGCCTCGACAAGGCCCATCGCCGCGCCCGCCGGCTCGCGTGCCACGAGCTGGATGAAGCGTTCGGGATTGGCGCAAAACGCAGCCATCTCGCCGAGGTGATCCTCGGCCGAGCCCTCGGGCCACAGCGCCTGGCGCAAGTCCAACCAGCCGGGGTGGTCCACGGACACGCAGCGTTCGATGCCGATGCCCGACAGGGTGAGGTCTGGCGTCTTCATGACAGCGTCAGCAATTTGGCGGCTGATTGTCTGCCTCTGCAGCCGCCGTATCCAGCGCGGCAGCAATGAAGTCGCTCTTCGACAGGGAATAGCGCTCGCGCGATGCCAGCGAATCGCCATCGTGCGTCGATGCAAGTCGACGCTTGAGCTCGGCGTACTGCGCGGCCAGCACCGGATCGCGCCGCAGGCGATCGCGGAACGCGAGGTGCCGGCGCTCTTCGTCAGAGCCTCCGACACACAGGTGGACGTGGTGCGTGCACGGCCAGTCCGCGGGCTTCTGGAAGAACGGGTAGACCGCGTCGAAGTCGCCCAGCGGCACATGGACATAGTCGAGCCCGCCGAGCGCCGCGGCGAAGGCAGCCCGATCATCCAGCGAAGCGACGGAGATCTGGATGTCGATTACCGCCTTGGCAGCGAGCCCGGGGACCGAGGTGGAGCCCACGTGCTCGATGCGCAGCGCCAGTTCACCCAGCGCCTGCACCAGGCGCGCTGCCTCCGCCTCGAACTGCGCAGGCCACGCGTCATCGTAGGCAACGATGCTGATCATCTGCGTGATTCACGCGGGCGGCGCGTGGCACACCGCTTCGATGTTGTGGCCGTCGGGGCCGATGACGAAGGCGCCGTAGTAGTTCGGGTGGTAGTGTTCTCGCAGGCCCGGCGGGCCGTTGTCCTTGCCGCCGGCGGCGAGTGCGGCCTCGTGGAACTGCCGGACCTTCTCGCGGTTGTCGGCGGCGAAGGCGATGTGGATGGGGCCGGGCACGCCGCCGAACGAGCCGATCCAGAACTGCGGCTTGCCGGGCCGGCCGAACATCACCCAGCCGTCGCCTTCGGCGGCGACGACGATGCCCAGCGGCGCCAGCGCCTGCAGGTAGAACGCCTTGCTGGCGGGGAAGTCGCTCACGTTGAAGCCGATGTGGTCCAGAACCATCGCGCACCTCCGGGTGGTCGAAGAGCGCGATTGTGACCAGACCGCGCCGCTTCGCCGCGGGTGGGCCTTCGGCGCCTGCGGATTTGGCTCGCATTGGCCACAATGCCTGCCTGCTTCCGGAGTTGCGATGCCGACCGTCTCACTGCACTTTCCGCCGCCCATTCTCGCGTTCGACATCTTCGGCACCGTGGTCGACTGGCACGGCTCGATCGTCAGGGAACTGGCCGCCCTGCATCCGCAGGTCGATGGCAACGCCTTCGCGCTCGCCTGGCGCGAAGGCTACCGGCCGGCGATGCAGCGCGTGATGTCGGGCGAACTCGGGTGGACGAGCATCGACCGGCTGCACCGCATGATCCTCGATGAGCTGCTGCCGCGCTTCGGGCTCGATGCCCTCGGCGAAGACGAGCGCCGGCATCTGAACCGCGCGTGGCATCGGCTGGACCCTTGGCCCGACACGATCGAAGGGCTGACACGGCTGCGCACCCGCTACACGCTGTGCACCCTGTCGAACGGCAACATCGGCCTGCTCACCCGCATGGCCAAGCGTGCCGGCCTGCCGTGGGATTGCATCCTCTCGGCCGAGGTCTTCCGCCGGTACAAGCCCGATCCGGGTGTCTACCTCGGCCTGGCCGAGCTGTTCGAGCAGGCGCCGTCCGACGTGACGCTGGTGGCGGCACACCACGACGACCTGGCCGCCGCTCGCACCTGCGGCCTGCGGACCGCCTACATCGAGCGTCCGTTGGAATTCGGCCCAACCCGGCCCAAGGACGTGTCGCCCGTGCCCGAGAACACCTGGCACGCACGCGACCTCCTGCATCTGGCCGAACAGCTCGGCTGCTGAACATGTCGCCTGAAACTTCGGCGCTGCCGGTGTAAGGTCGCCCCCCATGGACACGCCGCACACACTTCGCCCCGCATCCCTCTGGCACCTCGCCTGGCGCCAGCTGATGCGAGACTTTCGCGCGGGCGAGCTGCGGCTGCTGGTGGTGGCCGTGACGCTGGCCGTGGCCGCGCTGAGCGCCGTCGGCTTCTTCGCCGACCGCCTCAACAATGGCCTGACACGCGACGCGCGCCAGCTGCTCGGCGGCGACGCGATCGTCGCGAGCGACCAGCCTGCGCCGCCCGAGTTCATCGCCAAGGCGCGCGAGCTGGGCCTTGCCGTCGCCAGCAATGCCACCTTCCCGAGCATGGGCCGCGCGCCCGACGACAAGGGCGGCGCCACGCGGCTGGTCGGCGTCAAGGCGGTCAGCGCCGGCTACCCGCTGCGCGGCCGGCTGCGCCTGAGCGCCGGGCCCGACACGCCGGCGCGCGATGTCGCGGCTGCGCCCGAGGCCGGCACGGCCTGGGCCGACGCGGCGCTGTTCGATGCGCTGGGGCTGAAGATCGGCGACCCGCTGCTGCTTGGCGACGCGACGCTGCGCCTCGCACAGGTCATCGTCATCGAGCCCGACCGCGGCGCCGGCTTCTCGAGCTTCGCGCCGCGCGTGATGATCAACCAGGCCGACCTGCCCGCCACCGGGTTGATCCAGCCGGCGAGCCGCGTCACCTACCGCATCGCGGTCGCGTCGCCGTCCGGCAACGACGAGGTCGTCGCGGCATTCACCGCCTGGGCCGAATCGCAGATCAAGGACCGCAGGCTGCGCGGCATCAGCGTCGAATCGTTTTCGGCTGGCCGGCCGGAGATGCGGCAGACACTCGACCGCGCCGAGAAATTCCTCAACCTGGTGGCGCTACTGGCCGCCTTGCTCGCCGCGGTGGCAGTGGGCATCGCCTCGCGCGACTTTGCCACCCGGCACCTCGACGACTGCGCGATGCTGCGCGTGCTGGGCCAGCCGCAGCGCAGCATCGCCTTGCAGTACTTCGTCGAGTTCGCGCTGGTCGGCGGCATCGCGAGCCTGGCGGGCGTCGCGCTCGGCTTCAGCGTGCACTACGTGTTCGTCTGGCTGCTGGCCGGGCTGGTCGATGCCTCGCTGCCGGCGCCGACGGTTTGGCCGGGCCTGTTCGGCGTGGGTGTCGGCTTCACGCTGCTGATGGGCTTCGGCCTGCCGCCGGTGCTGCAGCTCGCGCAGGTGCCTCCGCTGCGGGTGATCCGCCGCGACGTGGGCGCGCTCAAGCCGGCGTCGATCGCGGTGCTGGCCGCGGGCACGCTGGGTTTCGTCGCGTTGCTGCTCGCGGTCTCGTCCGACCTCAAGCTCGGGCTGATCGCGGTCGGCGGCTTCGCCGGCGCGGTGGCCTTGTTCGCGCTGCTGAGCTGGATCGCGGTGATGATCCTGCGCCGCGCCGTGCCCGAGTCGCGCGCGCCGCGCTGGCTGGTGCTCGCGACGCGGCAGATCGCCGCGCGGCCGGCCTTCGCGGTGCTGCAGGTGTCGGCGCTGAGCGTGGGCCTGCTGGCCCTCGTGTTGCTGGTGCTGCTGCGCACCGACCTGATCGGCGCATGGCGCCAGGCGACGCCGCCCGATGCGCCGGATCGCTTCATCATCAACATCCAGCCCGAGCAGGGCGAGGCCTTCCGCGCCCGGCTCGACGGCGCCGGCGTCAACCGCTACGACTGGTACCCGATGATCCGCGGCCGGCTGGTCGCGATCAACGGCGAGCCGGTGTCGCCCGATTCGATGGTCGACGATCGCGCCAAGCGGCTGGTCGACCGCGAGTTCAACCTGAGCCATTCATCGACACTGCCGCCTCACAACCAGCTGAGCGGCGGGCGCTGGACCGCCGACGAGGCCGAGGGCCTGAGCGTCGAGGACGGCCTTGCGGAAACTTTGGGCCTGAAGCTCGGCGACACGCTCCGCTTCGACATCGCCGGGCAGCTGGCCGAGCGCCGCATCACCAGCCTGCGCCGCGTCGACTGGAGTTCGATGCGCGTCAACTTCTTCGTGATGTTTCCGACGGCGCAGATGACCGATGTGCCGATCACCTACATCGCCGCCTTTCGCTCACCGCGAATCGCCGGATTCGACAACACGCTGAGCCGCGAATTCCCGAACATCACCAACATCGACGTGTCGGCCTCGATCGGCCAGATCCAGCGCGTGCTCGACCAGGTGATCCGCGCGGTCGAGTTCCTGTTCGGCTTCACGCTGGCAGCGGGGCTGGTGGTGCTGTTCGCGGCGATCACCGCCACCCGCGAAGCGCGCGCCCGCGAGTTCGCGGTGATGCGCGCGATGGGGGCGAGCGGTCGGTTGCTTGCGCAGGTGCAGCGCGCCGAGCTGCTGGGCGTGGGCGCGCTGGCGGGGGTGCTGGCGTCGCTGGCAGCGATGGTGGTCGGGTGGGCGCTGGCGCGTTATGCGTTCGAGTTCAGCTGGAATGCGTCGCCGTTCGTTCCGCTGGCCGGTGGCGTGGCGGGGGCGGTGCTGGCGCTCGCGGCGGGGTGGTGGGGGTTGCGGGAGGTGCTGCGGCGGCCGGTGGTGGAGACGCTGCGGAGTGCGGCGGTTGAGTGAGGGTTGTCTTACTGCGACGCAGGCCGGGTCCCGCCCCGGCAGGCGGGTAACTTTCTTCTGTTGGCCCAGAAGAAAGTCACCAAAGAAGAGGGCCTCATGATTTGTCCTGAGAGGATGGCTGGCAATACCTCTTGGCTAATCACGCGCGTGCTTGATCGTTGCACCTGAGCAGTCCACCCGCGGAAGGGTGTGCGGCGGGCACAGAGAGCCTCACACTTCTCAGGACCGCGACGGTGGCGGCTCGCGCTGCGCGCGTCGCACGCCACGAGAGATCTATCGGCACCGCATGCCCCACACCCTTCCGCGGGTGGACTGCTCGAGGCAACGGGTCAGCACCGCAGCTGACTAGCCAAGAGGTATTTCCCAACCATCTGCTCTGTCCAAATCATTGGGCTCTTTTCTTTGGTGACTTTCTTTTGAGCCAGCAAAAGAAAGTTACCCGCCTGCCGGGGCGGGACCCGGCCTGCGTCGCAGTAAGACAAACCTACGACCCCACCAACCCATTGCGTATCGC
>CAJPFZ010000478.1 GCA_905339355.1 Burkholderiaceae bacterium | reverse complement strand
ATGTGATCGGGCGTGCCGAGCTTGCCGACGTCGTGCATCGGCGCGGCCGTCAGCAGCGCCTCGGCATAGGACTCGGGCTGACCCAGCCGGCGCGCGATGATCGCCGCGTAGTGCGCCATGCGTGCGATGTGGCTGCCGGTCTCGGGGTCGCGGAACTCGGCCGCGCGGCTCAGCCGCATGATGAGTTCGCGTTCGCGCAGCACGATCGCCTCGGTGGCGAGCCGCACCTCCTCGGCCAGGTGCGCGGCGCGGTCGCGCAGCAGGTTCTGCGCCTGGCGCAGCTGCAGCAGATTGCGCAGCCGCAGTTTCATCTCGGTGGAGTCGACCGGTTTGGTCAGGAAGTCGGTGGCGCCGATCTCGAGCGCCCTTCGGCGCACCGTACTCTGACCGGCAGCCGTGACCATCACCACCGGCACGTCGGCGAGATGGGCGGTGGCGCGCACCGCCTCGATGAACTGGTGGCCGTCCATGTGGGGCATCATGAAATCGACGACGATGAGGTCGGCGCCATGCTTGCGGCACCAGTCGAGGCCGACCAGGGGGTCGTCGAAGCGATGCGCTTCCAGCCCCGTGGCCGAGCGGGCGAGGGCCGCCATCAGCATCAGGTTGACCGCGTTGTCGTCGACGATGACGATGTTCATGCTGCGGTCGGCTGGGTGACTCATGGAACCGCAATGATGCGGCCACGGCGGGGGTCGCGCCGCTCGAAGAGGATCGGGATTTCCACGTAGAAACGTGAACTCCAGCCGCTAGCCGGACGAGGTCAAGCCGGCGAAAGGACCGCTTGAACCCCGGCCCGATGAATCTCGGGCCTCACTGGAAATTGCTCAGCAACCGCTCCAGCGCCATCGTGAAGGGCACCTGCATCATCGGCAGCGTGATCAACATGCCCACGAGGCCGACGGACAGCGTGATCGGAAAGCCAATCGCGAAGATGTTCATCTGCTGTGCGACGCGGGCGATGATGCCCAGCACGAGGTTGACGAACAGCAGCATCGCCATCAGCGGCAGGGCGATCCACAGCCCGAGCCGGAACACCTCAGCGCCCCACACCTGCGGCTGCACGGCGCGCAGAAAGGCGAACGGCTCGGGCCCGACCGGAAAGGCGTGAAAGCTCTGGACCACCGCCGAGATGAGCAGCAGGTGGCCGTTCATCACGATGAACATCCAGCTGATCGACACGCCGAAGAATTTGCTGACGGAGGTGGACTGGCCGCCGGTCAGTGGATCGAAGAAGCCGGCGAAGTTCATGCCCATCTGCAGGCCGATCACCTCGCCGGCGAACTCGATGGCGGCGAACACGATGCGCGCGGCGAAGGCGAGCGTGAGCCCGATCAGCAGCTGCTGGATCAAGAGCAGCAGCGCGAGCGCCGAGTCGAGCGCCACCACCGGCATCGCGGGCAGGGACGCCTGCGCGCACAGCGCGATCAGGAAGGCGAGCGCCACGCGCAAGCGCATCGGCACGCTGCGCTGGCCGAGCACCGGCATCGCGCCGAACAGCGCGAGCACGCGCAGGAACGGCCACAGGATGGGGCTCACCCAGGCAAGCACCTGGGCTTCGGTGAAGGTCAGCATGAATCCGGGTTCAGCCGGGACGACGGGCTGCTCGACAGCATGCCTAGCCCACGGCGCCCGGGATCGACTGCAGCGTGCGCTGCAGGTACTCGACCAGCGTCGTCAGCATCCACGGACCGGCGATGGCGAGCACGGCGACCGCGGCGATGATCTTCGGCACGAAGGACAGCGTGGCTTCGTGGATCTGCGTGGCAGCCTGGAAGATGCTGACGATCAGGCCGACCGCGAGCACGGTGAGCAGCATCGGCGCTGCGACCATCAGCAGGATGTACAGGCCCTGCTGCCCGAAGGTGAGGACGGCTTGTGAGTCCATGGGATCGGGTTCCTCAGGTCGCGAACGAGGCTGCCAGCGAACCGAGCAGCAGGTTCCATCCGTCGGCCAGCACGAACAGCATCAGCTTGAACGGCAGCGCCACCAGCATGGGGCTCAGCATCATCATGCCCAGGCTCATCAGCACGCTGGCCACGATCATGTCGATGACGAGAAAGGGGATGAAGATCAGGAAGGCGATCTGGAAGGCGCTCTTGAGCTCGCTGGTCACGAAGGCCGGCACCAGCACCTTGAACGGCACCTGGGCCGCGGGCACCGCCGGGTCGACCTTGGCGAGCTTGGCGAACAGCATCACGTCGGCCTGGCGCGTCTGCTTCAGCATGAACTCGCGCATCGGCATCTCGCCGCGCTTGAGCGCCTCGTCGAAGGCGATCTTGTTCTCGGAGTAGGGCAGGTAGGCGTCGGCGTAGACACGGTCGATGGTCGGTCCCATCACGAAGAAGGTGAGGAACAGGCTCAGACCGACGATCACCTGGTTGGGCGGCGCAGCCTGCGTGCCGATGGCCTGGCGCATGAGGCTGAGCACGATGACGATGCGGGTGAAGCCCGTCATCAGCAGCAGCACGGCCGGCAGGAAACTCAGCGCGGTGAAGAACAGCAGCGTCTGGATCGGCACCGAATAGCTGGTGCTGCCAGCGCTCTGGCCCACGAGCAGCGGCAGCGCTGCGCCGCCGCCCGCCTGCTGGGCTAAAGCCGCGCAAGGAATGGCCGACAACAACGACAAGCCGGCGATCAGGCCGGCGCGGCGGAGGCGGCGCGAAAAGACGAGACGTTCAGCGCGCACCGGTGGATCCCTTGTCCTGTCGCAGCTTCGACAGCAATTGCGCAAACGGCAACGGCGCCGAAGTGCCGGGCAGCGCTGCCTCGGCATCCGCCTGCGGCGCCATCGTGTGCAGCGTAGTGATGCTTTGCCCGGTGACGCCGAGCACCAGCCAGCGGCGCTCGTCGCCGCTGCCCACCTCGACGGTGACGAGCCGCTGGTTCGCGGAGATCGGCAGCACCGCGATGCTGCGCATGAGCCCGTGCGTGCCCGCGCCGCCGATCGGCGTGCGCTTGAGCAGCCACAGGGCGATCGGGATCATCGCGATGATGGCGATGAACCAGAGGAGGGAGTTGATTCCGGTGGAGGTCATGTATCAGCTAAACGGTTCGCACTGAGCTTGTCGGGGTTGGATTCCGATCGATCCTGAGCCTGTCGAAGGACAAGCTCAGCCCGAACGGTGTTGAGTTCCACTATCCCCGGCTCAAGCGCCGCATGCGCTCGCTCGGCGTCACGATGTCGGTGAGGCGAATGCCGAATTTGTCGTTCACGACCACCACCTCGCCCTGCGCGATCAGGTAGCCGTTGACGAGCACGTCCATCGGCTCGCCCGCCAGCGCTTCGAGCTCGACCACCGAGCCCTGTGCGAGCTGCAGGATGTGCTTGATCGGGATGCGCGTGCGCCCGAGCTCCACGGTCAACTGCACCGGGATGTCGAGGATCATGTTGATGTCGTTGCCGGCGGTGGGGCTGGCACCCGACGAGAAGTTCGCGAACGACGCGGGGGAGACGGTCTCGGTCGTCGTCTGCACTTCGCTGGCGGTCTCGCTCGCGGGCGTGGCCTCGGCCAGCGCGGCGGCCCATTCGGCCGCCATGCGGTCCTCTTCACTCATGCCGTTGGTCGGCGCGGCGGCGTTGTCAGGCGGCATTCTGGGCTCCCAGCCAGCTCAGGTTCGAGCTGGACAACAGTTGATCGACCTTCAACGCGTACTTGCCGTTGGAGGTGCCGTAGTGGCAATCGAGAATGGGCACGCCGGCCACCTTGGCCTGGATGCCCGGCTGCAGATCCAGCTCGATGAAGTCGCCCGGCTTGAAGGCGAGCAGCTGCTCGACGGTCGCGGGCGCGGTGGCGAGTTCGGCCACCAGGTCGACCTCGGCCGACTGGATCTGCTGCTTGAGCAGGTTGACCCAGCGCCGGTCGGGCTCGTTGCTGTCGCCCTGGATGGTCGAATACAGCACGTCGCGGATCGGCTCCAGCGTCGAGTACGGAATGCAGAAGTGGATGGTGCCGGTGGCGTCGCCGATTTCCAGCGTGAAGCTCGTCGCGACGACGATCTCGCTCGGAGTGGCGATGTTGGCGAACTGCGGCTGCATCTCCGAGCGCTGGTATTCGAGCTCCAGCGGGTAGATGCCCGTCCAGGCCTTCTTGTACTCGGCGGTCACCACCTCGACCAGGCGGATGATGATGCGCTGCTCGGTGGGCGAGAAGTCGCGGCCCTCGATGCGCGTGTGGTACTTGCCGGCGCCACCGAACAGCGCGTCGATGACGGCGCCCACGAGCGTCGGGTCGCACACGATCAGCCCGGCGCCGCGCAGCGGGCGCACGCTCACGATGTTGAAGTTGGTCGGCACCACGATTTCGCGCAGGAAGGCGCTGTACTTCTGCACCTTGATCGGGCCGATCGAGATCTCGGGGCTCTTGCGGATGAAGTTGAACAGCCCGATGCGCACGTTGCGCGCAAAGCGCTCGTTGATGATCTCCATCGTCGGCATGCGGCCGCGGACGATGCGTTCCTGGCTGGCAATGTTGTAGTCGCGTACCCCACCGGTGGGCTGCTCCTCCTGCTCGAGCTTCTGGCTTTCGCCGGTGATGCCTTGCAGCAGGGCGTCGACTTCGTCTTGCGAGAGGATGTGCTGGTTCATCGTGCGCTTCTTCGGTCGGATGTCAACGCGAGCGGCGGCGGGCCGTGCCGGGGATCGAGAGGTGGCGAGTGGCGCGGTTCACTGGATGATGAAACTGGAAAAGTGCACGTTGCGCACCGGGCTTTCGTCGATCGGCGTCGTGACCAGGGCGCGCGGCTTGCCATCGGCCGCGGCGGCCGGCGGGCCGCCCGCGAGTTCGATGCCGAGCGGGCGCACGGCCTCGCGCATCACTTCGGCGGCCAGGCGCTCCTTGCCGGGGCGCGTCAGCAGTTCCGAGGACATCTTGTGGGCCAGCACCATCAGCACGCCGTTGCGGATCGCCGGCATGTAGGCCTTGAGTTCTTCGGCCGACTTGGCGTCGCGCAGCTCCAGCGTGATGCCGATCTGCGCATAGCGCGAGGAGTCGGCATCGGCAAGGTTCACGACGAACGGGTCCAGCGGCAGAAACGCCGGCGGCCCCGCATGCATGTCCCGGCGCGCTGCGGGGGCGGGCCCTGCCTCCTCGTCGTGGTCTTCGTCCAGCGCGGCAGCCGCGGCGTCGGCCGCGCGCTTCTTCACGATCAATGCCGCCGCGCCGCCGCCCGCCACCGTGACCACCAGCAAAGCCGAGGCGACGAGGATGATCATCTTCCGCTTGCCCTTCGGAGGCGGCGGCGCAGGCGCAAGACCGTCGTCTTCAACGGGCTTGGCGGCGGCGGCTGCGGACATGTCTTCTCCTTGGGTTGAATCACCGGCGCATGGGGCGGGGCCCGCACACGGGGTGCTGGGAGAAATTGTCGATTTGCGCGTGCCGGCGGATTGGGCGAAAAGGGGGAGGAAAGGCGCCCACCTCGGCGCCCCGGCCGCCGCGCGGCCGGGTTCTATGCGTACAAGTCGACAGCGCCTTGTGGCATGCGCAGCGGGGTGCGTGGCGCAGCGGCAGCCGAGTGCGGCGCGTCGCCATGGGCTGCGCCCGAGCCGTCGGGCGCGCTGTGCTCGGCAGCGGCGCCGTCCGCCTGGCCGCGCGAATGCTGCGATACCCCACCGCCGCTCAAGGTGAAGCCGGCGTCGCGCAGGGCCGCCGCCAACTCGGGCAGGCCCGCCTCGATGATCTGCCGGGTGGCGAGCGAGTCGGCGCCGAACTGGACTTGCGCCTGCGTGCCGTCCAGCGCGATCTGCACCGAGATCGGGCCCATCTCGGCGGGATTGAGGTGCAGCTCGGCCTGCTGCACGCCGCCGCGCGCGAGCACGCTGACCTGCACGCCGAGCGCCTCGCGGAACTCCGGCGCAGTCGCGGGCGTGGTCAGCGTCACGGCCTGCGGCGGGGCGGCAACCTCGACGCGGGGCGTCGAGTGCAGCGCGGGCAGCGGTGACGTCATCGCGGCGGGCGCGGTGTCGGCGCGGGCTTCGCCACGGGCCGGATGCGAGTCGGCGCCGGCCGCGATGGCCTCGGCAACTGCTTCGTACGCCTCGTGCGACTGTTTCGCTTCGTTCGCTTCGTTCGCTTCTTTCACCAGCGCCTTCATCGCGTCGGTCTGTGGTGGCGCATCGGAGGTGGGCCGTGCGCCCGGCGGTGGCACCGCGACGGCGCGAACACCGCGCGCCGCGGAGGCCACCGCACCGACGGCCGCGTCCTCGTCCGCCAGCCCTGCATCCTGCGCCGGCGCGCGGTTCAGCGCCGCCAGCAGCTCTGCCAGCGTGGGTGCGGCCGGCCTGGCCGCCGCCATGTCGGGCGGGAGGGCCGCTGCGGCACCATTCGTCTCATCCCCGGGCTGCGGCTGCAGCGCCTCGGCCGTTTCGACCGACTCTGCGCTCGCGCCGGCGTCGCCGCTGTCGCGGGCGCCTTCATGCCGGCGCGACTGCTCGGCGCGTGCCTCGGCCGTCTTCGAATGCCGGGTGTCTGCCGCCTTGGCTTCGCGCTGGCGTGCGGCCAGCACCTTGGAGAAGGCGGCCTGTTCCGTGGCGGGCGCCGCCGCGCGCGGTGTGGCCTGCGGCGAAGGCGCCGGTGCGGTCGTGAGGGCGTTCAATGCAAGCTGCATGGGCTCGTGTCCTGAATCAGGCCGCGCGCGGCAGGCCGACGCCAGCGGCCATCGCCGCCGTGCCCCAGTGCATGCGCGAGCCGAACTCGTCGGTCTGCTTTTGCTCGATGCGGTCGGCGCTCAGGCGCAGCTCCTGGCGGCGACGCTCGATCAGCTTGCGCACCGAAGCAACCCGCAGCTCGTGCTCTGCGAGCGTGGCGCGCGCGCGTTCGAGTTGAGCTTGCGCGTGCTCGGCGATGCGCTGCTGCTGCTCCAGTGCCTGCGACAGGCGGTCCATGAACCCCCGGTAGCAGTGCAGCAGCTCGATGCGCCCCTCGATCTTGAACTGGCTGCTCCAGCGCTGCTCGTACTCGCGGCGATAGACGATCAGCTGCTCGGCCCGCGCCGCGGCGTCCTGCTGGGCCTGGCCCGCGCGCTGTGCTTCGCTCCAGGCCTGGTCGCGCTCGCGCTCGGTCTGCGCGAGCAGGGCCATCAGTGGTTGCAGTGGGTTCATCCCGGTCTCCTTGTGTTCAACGCGTTCGTCAGCCCTGGATCGCCATGCGCAGCTGGTGCACGCTGGAAGCAAGCGAGGCGCGTTCGTTCATGTCCTGCTGCAGCATGCCCACCATGGCCGGCTGCAGGCGCACGGCGCTGTCGAGTTCGGCGTCGTGGCCCGGCGCATAGGCGCCCAGCTGGATCAGGTCGCGTGCCTTGGTGTAGCGCGAGTGCAGCTGGCGGAAGCGCCGCGCGGCCTCGATGTGCTGCGGCTCGCTCACGTTGCTCATCACGCGCGAGATCGACTTCTCGACGTCGATCGCCGGATAGTGGCCGGCCTCGGCGAGTTCGCGCGACAGCACGATCTGCCCGTCGAGACTGCCGCGCGCGGCGTCGGCGATCGGGTCCTGCTGGTCGTCGCCCTCGCTGAGCACGGTGTAGAAGGCGGTGATCGAACCGCCGCCTGCAAGGCCGTTGCCGCTGCGCTCCACCAGCTGCGGCAGCTTGGCGAAGCAGCTCGGCGGATAGCCCTTGGTCGCGGGCGGCTCGCCGATGGCCAGCGCGATCTCGCGCTGCGCCATCGCATAGCGGGTGAGCGAGTCCATCAGCAGCAGCACGTGCGCGCCGCGGTCGCGGAAGTGCTCGGCGATGGCGGTGGCGTAGTTGGCGCCCTGCATGCGCGTGAGCGGCGGCGCGTCGGCAGGCGCGGCCACCACGACCGAGCGGCGCAGGCCTTCCTCGCCGAGGATGTCCTCGATGAATTCCTTGACTTCGCGGCCGCGTTCGCCGATCAGCCCGACGACGATCACGTCGGCTTCGGTGTAGCGCGCCATCATGCCCAGCAGCACCGACTTGCCCACGCCGGTGCCGGCGAACAGGCCGATGCGCTGGCCGCGGCCGACGGTGAGCATCGCGTTGATCGCACGCACGCCGGTGTCCAGCGGACGGCGCACCGGGTCGCGGTCCATCGCGTTGATCGGGCGGCGGATCAGCGGTTCGTTGTGTACTTGCTCGATCGGCCCCTTGCGGTCGATCGGGTGTCCGGTGGAGTCGACCACGCGCCCCAGCAGGCCATCGCCGACCGGCAGATGAAGCGTGCGGTCCTCGCTGCGCCGCCACGGGTGCTGTTGCGCGCCGAGGCGCATCGGCACGACCGGCGCCTGCTTGGGCACCACGCGGGCGCCGCTGGCCAGGCCATGCACGTCGCCGGTGGGCATCAGGTAGGCGCGGTCGCCGTTGAAGCCGACGACTTCGGCAAGCACCGGCGGCTGCCCGGGCTGGCGCACCTCGCACACCGAGCCGACGGGCACGCGCACGCCGGCCGCTTCGAGCACCAGGCCCGCCACGCGCACGAGCAGGCCCTGGATCTCCAGCGGCACCGGGTCGGCGGTGAAGCGCTGCATGTCGTCGAGATAGCGGTGCCACTTGTCGGCGGTCGCGATCGCGTGGGCTTCGATCGGCGAAGTGATCATGCAGGCCTCCGGCCAGCATGGCTGGTCGCACCGCTCCCCCAGCCCCCTCCGGGAAGGGGCTCCAGCTCGTTCGACCACTCCCTCCAGCCTCCCTCCAAGAGGGAGACTCCAGCAAGTTTGACGAACCCGCGTGGCGATCGGCGGGCCGCGTCAGCGATCGAGCCGGCGATCCGCATGCTCACTGTGCTCACTCCGCCTCCCATGCTTCTTCGCAACCGAGTGCCGCCACAGCCCGCTTCCAGCGCGCCGCGACGCTTGCATCGACGACGCCGATGTCGGATTCGACCAGGCAGCCTCCGCGTGCGATCGACGTGTCGGCGAGCAGCCGCGCGCCGCGTGCGGCGAGGACTTCGGCTGCGCCCTGCGCCACC
>CAJPFZ010000477.1 GCA_905339355.1 Burkholderiaceae bacterium | reverse complement strand
GACGATGCGCTGCTGCGCGGCGCTCAGTTGCGCGTAGCCGGGAGAGGCCTTCAGCGCCTTGAACTGGGCGAACAGTTTTTGATTCTGCCCGAGCTCGGCGAAGAAGCGCGTCACCTCCGGCAGGTTGGCGTTGTAGGCCTCACGCCATTCCGGCACGTCCATCACCGCGTGCAGGTGGCCGACGATGCCCCAGGCGCGCGACAGGCGCTCGCTGCCGTCGAAGAAGGGCGCGGCGAAGTCCGCCCAGGTCGCCGGCGCCTTCTCCAGGCGCGCCAGCAGGGCGCGGTTTTCCGCCAGCAGCTCGGCGATTGCCGGCGTGACGTGTTCGGGGCACACCGCGTCGAAGCGCGGCAGGCCGGAGAAGTCGAGCAAAGGGTTGGTTGTCGTCATGGTCTTTTAAAAGCGAAGGGCGCGGATCGCGCCCTTCGTAGTTGGGGGCGGAGGGCGATCAATCAAGCTTGCGGCCGGTCAGCCGCTCGTAGGCCTCGCGATACTTCGCGGTCGTCTTGGCGATGATTTCCGGCGGCAGCTTCGGCCCCGGCGCCTGCTTGTTCCAGTCGAGCGTCTCCAGGTAGTCGCGCACGATCTGCTTGTCGAAGCTGGGCGGGCTGATGCCTTCCTTGTACTCGTCGGCGGGCCAGAAGCGCGAGGAGTCCGGCGTCAGCGCCTCGTCGATGAGGTGCAGGCGACCGGCGGCGTCGAGGCCGAACTCGAACTTGGTGTCGGCGATGATGATGCCGCGCGTCAGCGCGTAGTCGGAGGCCTCGCCGTAGAAGCGCAGGGTGACGTCGCGCACCTGCTCGGCCAGCGCCTTGCCGAGAATCTTCTCGACGGTGGCGAAATCGATGTTCTCGTCGTGGGCGCCCTGCTCGGCCTTGGTCGACGGCGTGAACAGCGGCTGCGGCAGCTTCTGCGCCATTTTCAGGCCGGCCGGCAGGGGTATGCCGCAGACGGCGCCGGTCTTCTGGTAGTCCTTCCAGCCGCTGCCGATGATATAGCCGCGCACCACCGCCTCGACCGGCAGGGGCTTCAGGCGCTTCACCACCACCGAGCGGCCGCGCACCTGGGCGCGCTCCTCCTCGCCCTGCACCACCGATTCCGGGTCGATGCCGGTCAGGTGGTTCGGCACGATGTGGGCGAGGCGCTCGAACCAGAAGCTGGAGACGGCCGTCAGCACGCGGCCCTTGTCCGGGATCGGGTCGGGCAGGATGACGTCGAAGGCCGACAGGCGGTCGGTGGTGACGATCAGCATCTGCTGGTCGCCGACGGCGTAGATGTCGCGCACCTTGCCGCGGGCGATGAGGGGCAGGCTGGCGATGCGGGATTCGTAGACGGTCTGGCTCATGAGGGGACGGGGCGGCGTAAAAGGCGCAATTATACGGTGGCCGCCGCAACGGACAACCATGACGGGAGGTCGGATAAGGCCACCCCCTCCAGGCTGTCGAGGATGGCCGCGGCGCCGCCGAAATCCTGTCCCCGCGTGTAGTCGCAAGGGGTGACGACCGTGGCGAGCCCTGCCCCGAGGGAGGCCTTCAGGCCGTTCTCCGAATCCTCGAAGGCCAGGCAGGCCGCGGCGGGCAGGCCGAGCCGTTCCAGCACCCAAAGGTAGATGTCCGGCGCCGGCTTTTTGGCCGGCACCACGTCGCCGGCGCCGATCACCTCGAACCAGCCCATGGCGTCCGCCCCGAGGGCGGGGACCAGCAGGGCCGAGACGTTTCCCGGCGTGGTGGTGGTGGCGACGGCGAGGCGCAGGCCGGCTGAGCGGGCCTCGGCGAGCAGGTGCGCCACGCCGGGCCGCAGCGGAATGCTGCCGGCGGCGGCCAGCTGCGTGTAATGCCGCGTCTTGGCCTTGTGTAGGGCGGCGATGCGCTCGTTGAGGTCCGGCAGGCGGGCGAAATCGGGCCGGTGGCGGCTGACGTAATGCAGGATGCGCTCCTTGCCGCCGGTGACGGCGAGCAGCTCGCCGTAGAGCGCCTCGTCCCAGTGCCAGTCGAGGCCGGCCTCGCGGAAGGCGGC
>CAJPFZ010000476.1 GCA_905339355.1 Burkholderiaceae bacterium | reverse complement strand
AGAGCCAGCTTGGCGGAGAAAGTGTGCGGGGCGGCGGCCTGGGTCGCGGGCCGGCGCGACGCGTCGGCGATGGCGGACTCGCTGGAAGCAAGCATCAGCGCGCTCACCACCACGCCGGTCACGGTGCTCCAGGTCAGGGCTTGGAGCGAAATCAAAGTCATCTTCTAATCTCCCGGGAGCGCGGGTGCGTGGTCATTGACCGCATCGGTTGGCGGAACCGTGAAAGATAGGAGCCTGCGGCCCGAATGTCCACCCCATCCGAAGAGGGATCGTTGGCGCATTGCGACAAAGCGTGACGCGGATGCCGCCCCGCGAGAAGAATTTCCGCTTCCGACGCGATAGATCAAATCCGCGCCGGGGCCGTGTTTCAACGCCGCCGAGAGCTTCGTAACGAAGTGCACGCAATCCGCGGCGCAATTCAACGCAATGGCCACACACGCCGCGCCCCACACTGGGATGATCAGCTGGCATGGCGAGGGATCTGCGATGAACAAGGTGCCGAACGTTCCGTGGTGGGCTTCCAAAGGGTTGACGAACCCCGATGCGGCGCCCGACACCGACTACGCCGACATGGGCACGGCCTTCGGCCTGGATGCGAGCCTCGGGCCGACCAGCGACTGCGAGCCGCCATCCACTGGCGACGCCGGGCCATCGACAGACCGGCTCAACCGGCGCTCCGTTCTCTGACCTCACACATCGACGGCGAACAGACCGTCGTAGCCATCCGCTTCGCCCTTCCTGCCGTGTCCCCGGGCGTTGCAGACCACCCGCGTCTCGCCCGCGTCATGGCGCACCCGGTAGTCGTGCCGGCAGTGCAGATGCCCGTGGATCCACAACTGCGCCAGCGGCAGCAGGTCGTCGTCGGCATTGCAGAAGCTGGCGGTGCCCGGCTGGCTGCCGTAGCGCGGGTCGGCGCTCAGGAAGCTGGGGCCGAAATGGGTGATCGCGACCGTGGCGTCCCAGTCGCCCGACGTTGCGAGTTCGTCGGCGAGCCAGCGGCGGCAAGCAAGCGCCTCGATGCGCACCGCGGCGGCATCGAAGGGCAGGCCGTCCAGCGTCGAGCGCTGCACCCGCATGAAGTAGCCTGCGGCGCGCAGGACGCGCTCGCTCTGCGCATCGCCGAACAGGTTGAAGTCGCACCACCGGGTCGTGCCGACGAAGCGGATGCGGCGGCCGTCGGCGCCGCTGACCACGGTGCGCTCGCGCTCCAGCAGCGTGAAGCCGAGTTCCTGGCAGCGTTCGCGCAAGGCCGGCCAGGCCTCGGTCATCTCCCGGCCGTCGAACTCGTGGTTGCCGGCGACGAAAACCACCGGCACCGGCCAGCCGCGGAACAGCTCCAGACCGGCCCAGGTGCTGTCGATGTCGCCGGCCAGGACCAGCAGTTCGGCGCCGGGCGCCGGTTGCGGCTGGAAGACCTCTGTCTCGAGATGAAGGTCGGAGACGACTTGCAGCCGCATCAGCCGTGGCAGTGCTTGTACTTCTTGCCGCTGCCGCACGGGCAGGGGTCGTTGCGGCCGACCTTGGGCGCCTCGCGCTTGACCGTGTCGACCTTGTAGCGCAGCTCGTGGGTCAGGTCCGAGAGGTCGGCCACCGCGACGACCATGTCCTCGATCGCGTCCTCGAGGGTCGTCAGCGGCTGTTCGCGGTCGAGGGTGGCGACGACTTCCTTTTCCTCGTCGGTCTCGGCGGGCAGGTGCCGGTACAAGCGCGCGAGCGCCGCCATCACCGCGTCGTCCGGCATCTCCAGCAGGTCGGGAAAGCAGATCGTCGCGTGCTGGAAGCCGGCCACCCACGGCATCAGCGGCTGCGAGATCGGGTTGAGGCCCGACATCGGATCGGGCCCGCCGTCGGCCGGTGGCTGCGGCGGGTGTTCGTCGTCGAACTCGAGGACCAGCGGGTCGAACCAACCGTCTTCGAGCATCGCGCGGTTCAGCGCAGCATGGCGGCGCAGGATCAGCGAGGTGGTGCGCTCGAGCCACGCGGGGTCCGCGTCTTCGGGCAGCGGCTGGCCTTCGAAATCGAACACATGCGGCAGCCAAGTCTCGGGCTGCAGCAGCACCGGTTGAACCAGCACGCCGCACAGGAACCCGTCGAGCATGACCGCATCGCACGGCTCCAGCGGTTCGGGCGTGGCGGCGAGCAGGTCGTCGAGTTCGGCGAACTCGGCATCGGTGAGGTCGCGCGGGCTCGCGCCGGCGGCGGGAATCGAGGAAGACATGACGATCTCGGGCAATGCGGTGAGGCCCGCATTGTCCACCCGGGGGTCGACCTCGCAGACGCTCAGGCGTGCTTTGCGGTGGGCGGAACGCTGAAGCTGCCGATCAGCCGGTAGCGCGCACCGGGGTGGTACAGCCGCGCGATCGATGCCACGGCGCCTTGCGACACCGTGCGGCGCGACACCATGAGCAGCGCGCTGCCCGGCAGCACGTCGAGCAGCTTCGCCTGCTCGGGCGTCGCGATCACCGCTTCGACCACCTGCTCGGCCTCGGTCAACGGCGCGTGTTCGAACAGCACCGCCGAGGGCGTGACGGTGGTGAAGTCGCGCGCCAGCAGGTCGGGCGCGAGCGCGGGGTTGACGTGGCGGTCCTCGAGCTGGATCGGCACACCGTTCTCCAGGTGCAGCAGCCGGCAGTGGTAGACCGAGCTGCCCTTGCGCAGGCGCATCGCGGTGGCCACGTCGGCCGCGGCCTTCTCGCGTGTCACGCTGAACACCCGCGTCGTGTGCTGGTGGCCGCGCTCGGCGATCTCGTCGTGGATGTCGCGCACCTGCAGCAGGTTGGAGATCGGGTGCAGCTCGGCGACGTAGGAGCCCGAGCCCTGGCGCCGCTCGATCAGGCCTTCGGCCTCGAGTTCGCGCAGCGCGCGGTGAACGGTCATGCGCGCACAGCCGAACTCCTGCACCAGCTCGCGTTCCGAAGGCAGCCGCACGCCGGGTTGCCAGCCGCCGTCGGCGATGCGCTGCTGGATCGAGGTCTTGACGGTTTCGTAGGAGAGCGAGCGTTTGCGGCGGGCGTTCATCGACCCCATTCTAGAAGACGGCATGCTAAAGTTGTCTAGACCACTTGTAGAGACAAACCATGGTTCACATCGTCACGCCGGGTCAGTTGAGCGCCGAGATGCTGCAGCAAGCCGCGATGGGGCCGGGCCCCGTTGACGCTGGGCGTGTCGAAGGGTTCGAGCTGGCGGCTTCGGCGCGCGAACGCGTGGCCGCGAGCGTGCGTGCGGTGCGCGAGCTGGTGTCGCGCCACGACGCGGTGTACGGCATCAACACCGGTTTCGGCAAGCTCGCGCAAACCCGCATCGCCGACGACCAGCTGGTGCAATTGCAGAAGAATCTCGTGCTGTCGCACAGCGCCGGGGTCGGCCAGCCGCTGCCCGCGCCGGTGGTGCGATTGATGCTGCTGCTCAAGGCGGCGAGCCTCGCGCATGGCGTGTCGGGCGTGCGCGGCGAAGTGATAGACGCGCTGCTCGCGCTGCTCAACGCCGACGTGCTGCCGGTTATTCCCGAGAAGGGGTCGGTCGGCGCGTCGGGCGATCTCGCGCCGCTCGCGCATCTGGCTGGTGTGCTGATCGGCATCGGCGATGTGGTCGCCGACGGCCGGCGCGTGCCGGCGACCGAGGGCCTGGCGCGTGCCGGCTTGCCGGTGTTCGAACTCGGCCCGAAGGAGGGGCTCGCGCTGCTCAACGGCACGCAGTGTTCGACGGCGCTCGCGATTCATGCGGCGCAGCGGCTGCAGCGTGTCTTCGACGCGGCAGTGGCCGTCGGTGCGATGACGGTCGACGCGGCCAAGGGCTCGGACACGCCTTTCGACGACCGCATCCACGCGGTGCGCGGCCAGCGCGGCCAGCGCGAGGTCGCGGCGAGCTATCGCGAGTGGCTGCACGACAGCGCGCTGCGCCAGTCGCACCTGCATTGCGAGAAGGTGCAGGACCCGTACTGCCTGCGCTGCCAGCCTCAGGTGATGGGCGCCTGCCTCGACCAGTTGCGCCACGCGTGGGGCATCTTGCTGATCGAGGCCAACGGCGTGTCCGACAACCCGCTCGTGTTCGCCGACACGATGGAGGCGCTGTCGGGCGGCAACTTCCACGCCGAGCCGGTGGCCTTCGCTGCCGACAACCTGGCGCTCGCCATCGCCGAAGTCGGCGCCTTGTCGGAGCGGCGCACCGCGATGCTGATGGACCCGGTGATCTCAGGCCTGCCGGCGTTCCTTGTCGAACACGGCGGGCTGAACTCGGGCTTCATGATCGCGCAGGTGACGGCGGCGGCACTCGCCTCGGAGAACAAGTCGCTGGCGCATCCGGCGAGCGTCGACTCGCTGCCCACGTCGGCCAACCAGGAAGACCACGTCTCGATGGCGACCTACGCGGCGCGCCGCCTGCACTCGATGCTCGACAACACGGCCGGCATCGTCGCGATCGAGTGGCTCGCCGCGGCGCAGGCGCTCGAGTTCCATCGACCGCTGCGCTCGTCGCCGCCGATCGAGGCGCTGCATGCGCTGCTGCGTGAGCGCGTGCCTTTCCTGCACGAGGACCGGCTGATGGCGCCGGACATCGAAGCGGCGACGCGGTTGGTGGAAGCGGGCGTGCCGGGGCCGTAGCAGGCACGTCATCCCGGCGAAAGCCGGGATCCACGAACGTCCACGGTGCTTCGCGTGGATCCCGGCTTTCGCCGGGATGACGTTTACGCCGCCTGCCGCAACCCGCTGCGCCACTGCGCCATCAGCGTCTGCCACTTCGGGCGCGCCGCGGCCAGGTGCCGTTCCTTCACGTGCCCATACCCGCGGATCTCCTCGGGGATGCGCGCGATGTCGACCGCCAGCGCGTGGTTCGATGCCTCCAGCCCGCGCAACAGCTCCTCGACACATTCGCGGTACTCGCCGATCAGCGCCCGCTCCATCTTGCGCTCCTCGGTGCGGCCGAAGATGTCGAACGCGGTACCGCGCAAGCCCTTCAGTTTGGCCAGCACGCCGAAGGCTTTCAGCATCCACGGCCCGAAGGGCTGCTTGACCAGTTCGCCCTTCTCGTTCTTCTTGGCGATCAGCGGCGGCGCCATGTGGAAGTTCAGCGTGTAGTCGCCTTCGAACTGCGCGGCGATCTTGTCGTGGAAGCTGCGGTCGGTGTGCAGCCGCGCGACTTCGTACTCGTCCTTGTAGGCCATCAGCTTGAAGAGATAGCGCGCGACCGCCTCGGTCAGCTTGTGGCTGTCGAGCGGCCGCTCGGCCGCTCGCACCTTCTCGACGAAGGACTGGTACTGCGCCGCGTAGGCCGCGTCCTGGTAGCCAGTGAGGAACTCGACCCGCTTGGCGATCAGCTCATCGACGTTCGTCGTCTTGCGCACGAACTCGATCACCTGCGCCGGCTTCATCAAGGCCTGCACGGCGGGCAGGTCATGTGCCGCGCGGCGGCCCCACTCGAAGGCGTTCTTGTTGTTCTCGATCTGCACGCCGTTGAGTTCGATCGCGCGCATCAGGGCCGCGTGGCTCAACGGAATGCGGCCCTGCTGCCACGCGTAGCCCAGCATCAGCGGGTTGGTGTAGAGCGAGTCGCCAACCAGCTCGACGGCGATCCTGTCGGCGTCGAGCATGCCCACGTTGCCGGGGCCCGCCGCTGCCGCGATCGCGTTCTCGCAGTTGCCGCCCGGGAACTGCCAGTTCGGGTTGCTCACGAACGCCGCCGTCGGTGAACCATGCGTATTCAGCGCGACGTAGCTGCGGCCTTCGCGCAGCACCGCGAGGCTCGTCTTGTTGGCCGCGACGATCGGGTCGCAGCCGATCAGCAGGTCCGCTTCGGCGAGGCCGACCTTGGTCGTGTTGATCGCCTCCATGCGGTTGGCGATCTGGATGTGGCTCCAGGTGGCGCCGCCCTTTTGCGCGAGGCCAGCCGAGTCCTGCGTGACGATGCCTTTGCCTTCGATGTGCGCGGCCATGCCGAGCAACTGCCCGATGGTGATGACGCCGGTGCCGCCGACACCGGCGACGACGATGCCCCACGCGGTTTCGGCCAGCGGCAAAGACGGCTCGGGAATCGCGGGCAGCGCAAAAGGATTCGGCCGGGTCTTCTCCCCCTTCTTCGCGCTCTTCATCTGCCCGCCCTCGACGGAGACGAAGCTCGGGCAGAAGCCGTTGACGCAGGAGTAGTCCTTGTTGCAGGTGTTCTGGTTGATGCGGCGCTTGCGGCCGAACTCGGTTTCCACCGGCTCCACGCTCAGGCAGTTGCTCTTCACCGAGCAATCGCCGCAGCCCTCGCAGACCAGCTCGTTGATCACCACGCGCTTGCTCGGCTCGACCATCGTGCCGCGCTTGCGGCGGCGGCGCTTCTCGGTGGCGCAAGTCTGGTCGTAGATGATCGCCGTCGTGCCGGAGATCTCGCGGAACTCGCGCTGGATGCGATCGAGTTCGTCGCGGTGGTGCACCGTCACGCCTGCGGCCAAGTCCACGCCCTGGTACTTCTGCGGCTCGTCGGTCACGATGCACAGCTTGGCCACGCCTTCGGCCTTCAGGCTCTGCATGATCTGCAGCACCGAGTGGCCCTCCGGACGCTCCCCGATCTGCTGCCCGCCGGTCATCGCGACCGCGTCGTTGTAGAGCACCTTGTAGGTGATGTTCACACCGGCCGCGATGCTCTGCCGGATGGCGAGCAGCCCGCTGTGGAAGTAGGTGCCGTCGCCGAGGTTGGCGAAGATGTGGCGGTCGGTGGTGAACGGCGCCTGGCCCACCCAGGGCACGCCTTCGCCGCCCATCTGAGTGAATGTCGAGGTGCTGCGGTCCATCCACACCACCATGTAGTGGCAGCCGATGCCGGCGACCGCACGCGAGCCCTCCGGAACCTTGGTGCTGGTGTTGTGCGGGCAGCCGCTGCAGAACCAAGGTGTTCTGTCCCCACTGTCGACCTTCAGCGTCCGCAGGCTGCGCTCCTTCGCGTCGACGATCGCGAGCTGCGCGTCCATCCGTGCGGCGATGTCGCGGTCGACGCCGAGCTTCTTCAGCCGCTTGGCGATCGCCTTGGCGATCAGCGCCGGCGTCAGGTCGGCCTGGGCGCGCAGCAGCCAGTGCTGGCTCGGGTTGGCATGCGACCACTCGCCGCCGCTGCCGTCGCCTTCGTCGTCGTCGAACTTGCCGAGCACGGCGGGGCGCACGTCGGGCCGCCAGTTGTAGAGCTCTTCCTTGACCTGGTACTCGATGACCTGGCGCTTCTCCTCGACGACCAGGATCTCCTGCAGCCCCTGCGCGAACTCGCGGGTGATCGTTGCTTCGAGCGGCCACACGACGTTGACCTTGTGCAGCCGGATGCCGATGCGCCGGCAGGTGTCGTCGTCGAGCCCGAGGTCGTGCAGCGCCTGGCGGGTGTCGTTGTAGGCCTTGCCGCTGGCGATCAAACCGAAGCGATCGTTCGGACCGCTGATCACGTTGTGGTTCAACCGGTTCGCGCGAATGTAGGCGAGCGCCGCGTACCACTTGTGGTCGAACAGCCGCGCCTCCTGCTCGAGCGGCGGGTCAGGCCAGCGGATGTGCAGCCCGCCCGGCGGCATCTGGAAGTCCTCGGGCAGCACGATGTCGACACGGTCCGGATCGACGAACACGCTGCTCGCCGATTCGACGATTTCCTGGATCGTCTTCATGCCCGACCACACGCCCGCGAAACGGCTCAGCGCGAAGGCGTGCAGCCCCATGTCGAGGATGTCCTGCACGCTCGACGGGAAGAAGACCGGCAGCCCGCAGGCCTTGAAGATGTGGTCGCTCTGGTGCGCGGCGGTCGAGCTCTTGGCGATGTGGTCGTCGCCGGCGATCGCGATCACGCCGCCGTGTTTGGCAGTGCCCGCCATGTTGGCGTGCTTGAACACGTCCGAACAACGGTCCACGCCCGGGCCCTTGCCATACCAGATGCCGAACACGCCATCGAACTTCTTGCTCTGCGGATAGAGGTCGAGCTGCTGCGTGCCCCACACGGCGGTCGCGCCGAGTTCTTCATTGACCCCGGGCTGGAACACGATGTTCTGAGCCGCGAGGTGTTTTTTCGCCGCCCACAGCGCCTGGTCGTAGGTGCCCAGCGGCGAACCGCGGTAGCCGCTGATGAAGCCGCCGGTGTTCAACCCGGCCATCGCGTCACGCTTGCGCTGCAGCATCGGCAGCCTCACAAGGGCCTGCACGCCGCTCATGAAAGCGCGGCCGTTTTCCAGGCTGTACTTGTCGTCCAGCGAGACGGTCTCGAGTGCCTTGCGGATCGACTCGGGTAGCGGTGCGTTCATCGGCGGGAACTCCTGCGGCGGGCGCGTGTGGGGGTCGGCAGCGGGCGCCAAGGGCCGGCTGCAACGCCAGGGCGCTGGCGTCTGGGATGGTGCACGAGTTTAGAGTTTCATGCCGAGCATGTCCTTTCTTTTGATGCCGCAAAACAGGGCATCCGGGCAATAATCTTTCTCGCGAAGACGAAGGATCGATCGAATGAAGCCAAAGCAACCCGATTCCGGGAAAACCCCCGCTCCCGCGGAACCCACCGAGCCACACGGCGCCACGCTCGACCGCTACGACATCGCGATCCTGCGCGAGCTGCAGCAGGACGCCCGCTTGTCCAACACCGAACTCGCCTCGCGCATCGGGCTGTCCGCCGCACCCACCTGGCGGCGCGTCAAGTGGCTGGAGGCGCAGCGCTACATCACCGGCTACCGGGCCGAACTCGATCGGCGGAAGGTCGGCCTGGGTGTCCTGGCGTTCGTGCGCGTGGACGCCGAGCGCAACACGGCAACGGCCACGCGCGAACTCGAGGACGCGATCCGCCGCATTCCCGAAGTGATCTCGTGCCATTACATCTCGGGTTCGGGCACCTTCGAGCTGCAGGTGATGGCCACCGATCTCGACGCCTTCTCCCGCCTCAGTCTGGAAAATTTGCTGACGCTTCCGAACGTGAAGGATTTGCACACCAGCTTCTCTCTGGGCGAGGTGAAATCCGGCGGCGCCCTGCCGCTTGGGCACCTGCGCGCCGGGTGAAACGTCCGCGCGAGGGGGTTCGCGGCACGCCGTTTGCCAAGAATCGCTCGTTCGCGCAGCCGGTCCGACCTGCCGGTGCAGCGGCGCCAAGTGTCCGGCGCCGCGCCGGCTTGCGCCACTCGTCCGAGGAATCATGAGCACAGAGAATTCACCACGCGCTGGAGCCTCCGGCGTGTCGCCTTCAATCCCCAACGCGGGGCCGACGATCTCCTCCGGCGTGCCGGCTTTCGACGGCGTGCTGGGCGGCGGCTTCACGCCGCACCGCTTCTACATGGTCCAGGGCGTGCCGGGATCGGGCAAGACGACGCTTGCGCTGCAGTTCCTGATGGAAGGCGTGCGGCTGGGCGAGTCGGTCCTCTACGTGACGCTGTCGGAGACGGAAGAAGAGATCCGCTCGATCGCCGCGTCGCACGGCTGGACGCTCGACGGCGTGCAGATTCTCGAAGTCGTGCCGTCCGAAGACTCGCTGGCGCCGGAGGAGCAGTACACGGTGTTCCAGCCCGATGAGGTGGAGCTCAGCGAGACCACCAAGGCGATCCTGACCGAGGTCGAAACGCGCAAGCCGACCCGCGTGGCCTTCGACTCGCTGTCCGAGCTGCGGCTGCTCGCCGGCAGCCCCTTGCGCTACCGGCGCCAGATGCTCGGCATGAAGCAGTATTTCGCGGGCCGCAAATGCACTGTGCTCGTGCTCGACGATTTCACCGGCACCGACGACGACCCGCAGCTGCAAAGCATCGCGCACGGCATCGTCGAACTCGATCAGGCGACGCCGCTGTACGGCTCCGAGCGGCGGCGGCTGCGTGTCGTCAAGTACCGCGGCATGCGCTACGTTGGCGGCTACCACGACTTCCGTATCCGCCGGGGCGGCCTCGAGGTGTTCCCGCGGCTCGTCGCCGCCACGCACCGGCGCATCGCGCAAGGCGGCGAGCTGACCAGCGGTGTGCCCGCGCTCGACGAGCTGCTCGGGGGCGGCCTGGAGCGTGGCACCAGCACCTTGCTCAGCGGCGCACCAGGCACCGGCAAATCGACCATCGCGGCGCAGTTCGCGCTCGCGGCGGTGGCGCGTGGAGAACGGGCCGCGCTCTATCTCTTCGACGAGAGCATCGCGACGCTGCGCAAGCGCCTGTCCGGCATCGGCGTCGCGATCGACGGCCTGCTCGACTCGCAGCGCCTGACGGTGCAGCAGATCGACCCGGCGGAGCTCGCCGCCGGCGAGTTCATGCATGTGGTCGGGCAGGCGGCTGCCCGCGACGGCGCCTCGCTGATCGTCATCGACAGCCTCAACGGCCTCGTCAACGCGATGCCGCACGACAAGCTGCTCAACGTGCAGCTGCACGAGCTGCTGACCTTCCTCGGCCAATGCGGCGCGGCGACCATTCTCGTCAACGTGCAGCGCGGCCTGATCGGCTCCTCGCTGGAGAGCCCGGTCGACGCCAGCTACCTCGCCGACACCGTGCTGCTGTTGCGCTATTTCGAATCCCAGGGCAGCGTGCGCAGCGCCATCTCGGTGCTGAAGAAGCGCAGCGGACGCCACGAGCGCGCCATCCGCGAGTTCGAGATCGGCGACAAGGGGCTGCACGTCGGCCCGCCGCTGCTCAACTTCCACGGTGTGCTGACCGGCGTGCCGCGCTACGTCGGCGGCGACCTGCCTCGCATGCAACAAGACGCTCGCTGATGCCGAGCCCGCTCGAACAACGCGCCCTGGTGCTGACGCCGACCGGCAAGGACGCCGCGCTCGTCAGCGGCGCGCTCACGCGTGCGCGGGTGCCGTGCCAGGTTTGCGCGCATGCCGCGGAACTGGCGGACGAGGCCGGGCAGGGGGTCGGCGCCCTGCTGATCGCCGAAGAGGGCCTGATGAAGCCGCTGGCGCGCAAGCTGGTGCAGGACCTGATCGACCGCCAGCCCTCGTGGTCCGACCTGCCGGTGGTGTTGCTGGCCAAGGCGGGCGCCTCGACGCGGCCTGTGATCGATGCCACCCGCACGCTCGGCAACGTGACGCTGCTGGAGCGTCCGGTGCCCACCGCCACGCTCGTGAGCGCGGTGCGCACGGCGCTGCGCACGCGCGAGCGGCAGTACCTCACGCGCACTGCGGAGCAGCGCAAGGACGCCTTCCTCGCCACGCTCGCGCACGAGCTGCGCAACCCGCTCGCGCCCTTGAACAACGCACTGCACCTCATCAAACGCGGCGACGCCGCCGACGGCGTGCGCGAGTGGTCGATCGAGGTGATGCAGCGCCAGCTGCTGCAGATGACGCGGCTGGTCGACGACCTGCTCGACGTGGCGCGCATCACGCAAGGCAAGGTAGCGCTGCAGCGGCGCGTGGTCGACGTGCGCGAGGTGATCCGCAACGCGATAGAGATCAGTGCGCCGCTGATCGACGCGATGCACCACACGCTGCACACGCAGCTGCCGCAGCAGCCGACGCTGCTCGACGCCGACCCGGTGCGACTCGCGCAGTGCATCTCCAACCTGCTCAACAACGCGGCCAAGTACACGCCGCAGCATGGCCGCATCGATCTGCACGCCGAGTGTGTCGGGGGCGAGCTGGTGCTCAGCGTGACCGACAACGGCGTCGGCATTCCGCCGCGTGCGATGCGCAGCCTGTTCCAGATCTTTTCGCAGGTCGACCGCTCGCGCCCGCACTCGCAAGGCGGGCTCGGAATCGGGCTGTCGATCGTCAAGACCTTCATCGAGCTGCATGGCGGACGCGTCGAGGCGGCGAGCAACGGCGAGGGCAGCGGCAGCACCTTCACCGTGACGATGCCGCTGGTCGACTCCTGCGACGCGGCAGGCGAGGCGCTGCCGCGCGTCGACACCCGCCGCGAGGTGCGGCCGCAGCGCATCCTGGTGGTCGACGACAACGTCGACAGCGCCGACAGCCTGTCGCTGCTGCTGACCGCCTGCGGGCATGCGGTGGTGAAAGCCTATACCGGCGAGGAGGGCATCGCCGCGGCGCTGCGCTCGCCGCCCGACCTGGCGATCCTCGACATCGGCTTGCCCGACATGAGCGGCTTCGACGTGGCGAACCGGCTGCGCGCCGAACCGCCCACGGCACACACCGTGCTGGTGGCCTTGTCGGGCTGGGGACAGGGGGTGGACCGGCAGCGTTCGGCGCAAGCCGGATTTGCGCATCACCTGGTCAAGCCCGCCGATCCGGGCACGGTGCTGGAGCTGATCCAGGCGGCCTGCCGGGAAACGAGCGCCGGCTGACGGAGCCGAGTGGGTTCAACGAACTGATCAACGCGTACGGCACGACGTTCAAAGAGCTGATCCACGAGGAGTTCGCCGACGTGATCATGAGCGCGATCGACGTGCCGGCCGCACCCTTTCAGGCGGGCACTTCGAAATCCATCGCGTGGCGTTCTCGGCGGACCGGGGCGAGCGCGGCGCTCACGCGGCGGTGAAGCGGGTGTTGTTCGTAAGCCCGCAACGCGGCTTCATCAGCAAAGCTCGCGATCAGGCACACATCGGCGGAGCCGTCGATGTGGGCGCTGCGAGCTGCCACCTCGAAGCCCAGCATCCCCGGCACGATGCCGGCACACGAGCGCAGCTCCTGCGCGAAACGCTCGGCCTCGGTGGGCTGGTGCAGCCGCCACAGCACGACATGCCGGATGGTCATGCCGCGGTCCGCTCGGGCTGCAGCACGAACGCGTGGCGCAGCCGGGCGCTGTCGCCTTCGTCCTCGATGGCGACCACCAGCGAGCGGCGCACGCCGAATACCACGTCCGAGTCGAGATACGGGTCGCCGTCGCGGAACAGGTGAGTGATCAGCGTCTCATGGCCCGGCGCGCTGATCATGAAATGGATGTGCGCCGGCCGCCAGGGATGCCGCCCCGTGGCCACCAGCATGCGCCCCACCGGCCCATCGGTGGGCACCGGGTAGGCGGTGGGCACGATGGTGCGAAAGCGCAGCCGCCCTTCGGCATCGGTGCGCATCACGGCGCGCGCGCGGCGCTCGGCGAGGTCCGGCCGCTGCACGTCGTACAGGCCTTCTTCGTCGGCCTGCCACACGTCCACCTCGGCGCCCGCGATCGGCTGGCCATCCAGCGAGGTGACGGTGATGTCCACGTCCAGCGGCCGGCCCGGCGCGCCGCCCGCGATGTCGGAGCCTGGCGGCAGGCGCGGCGCGTCGTCCACGTGGAAGGGGCCGAAGACCGTGGCTTCGGTCGCCTGCGGCGCCTTCGCGTTGTTCATCGCCACCAGCAGCATGGACAGGCCCAGCGTGTCGGACAGCAGGATGAACTCCTGCCGCCGGTCATCGCACATGTGGCCGGTGGCGGTGAGGAAGCGGATGCCCTGCATCCACTCGGCTTCCGTCAGCTTCACTTCGCGGGCGAACTCGTGCAGGTGCGTGATGAGCGCGCTCAGCACCTCCTTGAGCCGCGCGTCGGGACAGTCGGCCTGGCGCGCGAGGACCGCGGCAGTGATGGTGTTCTCGTCGATGTTGCGCACGCGTGTTGCTCCTGCAGGTTGTTCCAACGACATGTCCATGGCGCGCTCCTCAAGGACGCAGGGTGCGCTGCGTGGGGAACAGGCTCCAGCCGAATCGATGATGCACCCAGCCCCACAAGCCCTGCTTGAAGAAGATGGTCGTCGCGACCGCCAGCAGCCCGAGGCCCAGCAGGTACCAGCTGCCATAGTCGCTGAAGGCCTTGTTGAGCGCCCAGAACACGATCGCACCCACCAGCGGCCCCTCGATGCGGCCGATGCCGCCGATCACCACCATGAAGATGGCGAACGCCGACCAGTTCACGCTGAAGGCGGCGTCCGGCGAGATGCGCAGGTTGCCCACGAAGTACAGCGCGCCCGCGAGCCCCGCGCCGAACGCGGCCACCACGTAGACCGCGAGTTTCATGCGCTGGACCGCGACCCCCTGCGACTCGGCTGCGACCTCGTTGTCGCGGATCGCGAGCAGCGCGAGGCCCCGCTTGCTGCGCAGGAACAGGTACACCCCGGCGACAGCGGCCACCACGCAGGTGAGCGCCACCCAGTAGGTCAGGCTCTCTCGCGTGGCGCGCTCGATGCCGCGCAGCGCCGTGAGGCTCGTGCCCGAGCCGCCACCCACGGACGCGATGTTGGCCATGGTCAGGCGCAGCACCTCGGCGATCACCCAGGTGCCGATGGCAAAGTAGCCGCCTTGCAGCCGGAACGCGATGCGCGACAGCGGCAGTGCGGCGGCGGCACTTGCAAGCGCTGCGAACGGGATGGCGACGAAAGGGTTGATGCCCGCGAGGTTGCCCATGGCAAGCATGGCGTAGCCGCCCAGGCCGAAGAACGCCTGCTGGCCGATGGACACCATGCCGCCGTAGCCGGCGAGCAGGTTCCACATCATCGCGAAGATGAAGTAGCAGGCGATCTCGACGAACTCGCGCATCCCGCTCGACTCGCCCCACAACGGGAGCGTGGCGGCGAAGACGACGAGCGCGATGCCGATCCACAAAGCGGCCACGCTGGTGCGCGTGCTGCGCCCCACCTGCATGGCGATCGCCCGCGGCTGTTCGGCGCGCACGGGGTCGACCCGCGTAGAAAGGACGGTGGACATGGTCAGCCTCGCGTCTTTGGAAACAGCCCTTGCGGCCGGATCAGCAGCACCGCCAGGAACATCAGGTGCCCGCACCAGATGCCCCAGCCGGGGTCCAGCCGGAAGCCGATCTGCTGCGTGATCCCGAGCAGCGCCGCGCCGACGAAGGTGCCCCAGAAGGAACCCATGCCGCCGATGATCACCGCCTCGAACGCGAACAGCAGCAGCATCGGCCCGTCGGCCGGCGACACGGTGGTGCGCATTGCCTGCAGCACGCCTGCGAGCAGGATGAGCACGAAGGCGATGCCGGTGGCGAGTGCGTACACGCGGCGCGCGTCCAGGCCCATGAGCTCGGCGATCTCGCGGTCGTCGGACACGGCGCGGAACGCGCGTCCGAGCGCGGTGGCACCGAACAGCCATTGCAGGCCCGCGGTGGCCGCGACTGCGAGCACGAGCACGATGAGCGGCAGCACGCCCACGGCAAGGTCGCCGCCGAGTTGCACGCTCTGCGTGCTCAAGCCGTCGGTGTCGAGCGAGCGCGGATCGGCGGAGAAGATCTGCTGCAGCCCGTTCTGGATGACGATGGCCAGGCCGAAAGTCACCACCAGCGATGGCAACGGATCCTTGCCGCCGAGCGCGAGCGTGGCGTTGAGCACGCCGCGCTGCAGTGCGTAGCCCGCGCCGAAGGCCAGCGGTGCGAGCAGCAGCGCGAGCAGCCCGGGATGCCATGGCAGCACCGCCGAGGCCGCGATGGTGGCGAAGGCGGCCAGCACGATGAAGTCGCCCTGCGCCGTGTTGGTGAGCCGCATCACGCCGAAGATGAGCGACTGGCCCAGCGCGAACAGACAGTACAAGCCGCCGAGCAGCATGCCTTGGATGAGAACGTCGAGCATGGCTATACCCCGAAATAGGCCGCGCTGATCTGCTCGCGCGTGAATTCGCCGGACTTGCCTTGCAGCGACACGCGACCCTCCTGGAAGCACACCACGCGGTCGGACACGCGCTGGGCGGTGGCCACGTCCTGCTCGACGACCACCACCGTCATGCCTTCTTCGGCGATTTTCGGCAGCGCGGCGTAGATCTCGCGGATCACGATGGGCGCAAGACCCAGCGACAGCTCGTCGCACAGCAGCAGCTCGGGGTTGCTCATGAGCGCGCGGCCGATCGCGACCATCTGCTGCTGCCCGCCGGAGAGCGAGGTGCCCGGGTGGCGGCGCTTGTCCGACAGGATGGGGAACATCGCGTACAACCGGTCCAGCGTCCACGGCCCGGGGCGCCGCGCGTTGGCGCCCATCAGCAGGTTTTCCTCCACGCTCAGGCTCGGGAACAGCCGCCGGCCCTCCGGCACCATGGCGATGCCGCGGCGCACGATCTCTCCCGGCGGCAGACCGCCGATCGGCTCGCCCTTGAAGGCAATCGCCTCGCGCGGCGCTTTCACGAGACCGGTGAGCGACTTGAGGAAGGTGCTCTTGCCCGCGCCGTTGGCGCCGATGACGGCAACCACCTCGCCGGCATCGAGGCCGAAGTCGATGCCGAACAGCGCCTGCGCGTCGCCGTAGAACGCGGTGAGTTCGCGGGTGTGCAAAAGGGTGGACATGGGCGTGCCTCTGGACTCTCAGGCCAGCAGGCGCAGCTGGCCACTCACCGCGATGCGCGGCGAGGCCACGTTGCTGACGATGCGCAGGTCGTTGCGGTATTTGGTGCCCTTGACCCACTGGCCCAGGACCAGCGGCGTGCGGCTGATGTTGCGCGTGCGGCCGCTGCCGCTGCTGCTCCAGCGCACCGGGCCGACGATGGTGCTCGCGTTGGTGGAGGCCACCGCATCGCGCACCGAGGCGCGCGTGGCGCTGTGCGCGCGCTGCAATGCATCGGCCGCCACTTCGAACAACGCGTGGGTGAAGCCGATCGGCTGCGTCCATTGCCGCTGCGTGTGGGCCTCGTAGGCGTTGACGAGCTCGCGCGCCGACTGCCGGGTCAGGCTGGAGCTGAAGGGATGCGACGGGCTCCACCAGACTTCGGTGCTCAGTCCCTCGCCCAGCTCGCCGAGCGCCTCGATGGTGCTCGGGAAAAGGAGCGCCTTACCGAGCGTGATGATCTTGGGGCGGAAGTTCTGCGCCCGCGCCTGGATGAGGAAGGTCCTGGCGTCCGGCGGGATCATCACGCCGGTGACGATTTCGCAGCCGTCGCGCTTGAAGGCGGCGATCTGCTGGCTGAAGTCCTGCGTCCCGTTGGCATAGCGGCCCGGATCGGTGAGCGAGAAGCCCACGCCGGCCATGGGCTTGGGAAAGCCGCGCTCCTTGTCGCCCCAGGCTTGGCCGTCGCCGTCGTCGGGGAACAAGCCGCCGACCTTCCTGTTGGTAGGCGCGGCGAGCCAGCCGAAGAGGAAGCTCGCGAACACGTCTTCCAGGCCCCAGAACATGTGATAGGTCCAGTCGAAGCCCCTGGCCGGATCGCCCTTGCGGCCGTAGAACCAGGCCTGCCAGGGCACGACGCTCGAGATGCACGGCACGCTCTCGGCCTCGCAGGCCTGACTCACCGGGTTGGCGGTTTCCGGCGTGCCGGCAGTGAGCATGAGCAGCACGGTGTCGCGGCGGATCAGCTCCTGTGCCACGGCGCTCGCGCGTGCGGGGCTGGATTCGCTGTCGCGCAGCACGATGTCGACGGCGTGGCGCTTGCCGTTGATGACGATGCCGTTGGCGAAGGCAGCGCGCATCTGTTGGATGACCCATTTGTCGGCCTCGCCAAAGGCGGCGAGCGGGCCGGTCTGGGGCGAAACGTAGCCGATGCGCACGGTGTCGGCGGCCCACGCGAGCGGCAGCGGCGCGGCGGCGAGCGCGGAGAGGTTGCGAAGGACGTGGCGGCGGTTCACAAGCATGGCGGACTCCCGGTGGGCGATGCGTCGACAAGCTCAGCCCGGACGGTGGTGTATGGATGAACCAGGCGCGTATCCATCACACCTCCATCCCCATATAGACCCGCTTGACCTGCGGGTCCTCCATCACCGCCCGCGGTTCCCCTTGCGCCAGCATCTGCCCGAAGTTCACGACGAACAGCCGGTCCGCGAGCGCGAGCAGCGCATGCACCACATGCTCGATCCACACCATGGTCACGCCCCGCGCCTTGATGCGCGACAGTTCGGCCACCAGTTCGCGCGCCTCCGGCTCGGTGAGCCCGCCGGCGATCTCGTCGAGCAGCAGCAGCTTGGGCCGCGTCGCCAACGCACGAGCCAGCTCCAGGCGCTTGCGATCGAGCAAGGTCAACGACCCCGCACGCCGATTGGCCTGCGGCAACAACCCCGTCTGATCCAGCACCTCGCGCGCCGTGGCCCAGGCCTGGCGCTCGTCCTCGCCGGCGCCGAAGCACGCGGCCGTCACCAGGTTCTCGAACACCGTCATGTGGCCGAAGGGCTGGGGCACCTGGTAGCTGCGGCCGATGCCCGCGCGGCAGCGCTGGTGCGGCGCGAGGCGTGTCACGTCTCGCCCGTCGTACTCCACGCGGCCGCCGTCGGCCTTCACGTCGCCCGAGATCAGGTTGAACAGCGTGGTCTTGCCCGCGCCGTTGGGCCCGAGGATGCCGAGCGTCTCGCCGGCGTTCACTTCCAGCGAGATGCCGTCGGTGACCTTCACCGCACCGTAGGACTTGCTGACGTCGTGCAGGGCGAGCAGCGGCATGGCGGTCTCTTCAGATCAGGCGCAGCTTGGCCGTGACCGGGATGATGGGAAAGGTCTCGTTGTTCACGATCTGCAAGTCGAACTTGTTCTTCGTGCCCTTGACCCACTGCCCCAGCACCAGCGGCGTGCGGCTCACGTTCTTGAACGGCCCGGGGCCGCCCCACTTCACGGCGCCGACCACGGTCTTCACGTAGGTGCCTGCCACCGCGTCGCGAACGTCCTTGGCCGCAGCGGACTTCGCGCGCCGCAACGCATCGGCCGCCACCTCGAAGAGCGCATGCGCGAAGCCGATGGGCTGCGTCCACTGCTTCCTGGTGCTCGCCTCGTAGGCGGCGGCAAGGTCCTGCGCGCGTTGCCGGGTCAAGCTGGAGACGAACGGATGCGCCGGGCTCCACCACACCTCGGTGGACAGGCCGTCGCCCAGGTCGCCCAAGGCTTCGATCGCCGCCGGAAACAGCAGCGCCTTGCCGAGCGTGATGACCTTGGGCCTGTAGCCTTGCTGCCGCGCCTGCGTCAGGAAGGTCTTGGCATCCGGCGGGATCACCACGCCGGTGACGAGTTCGCAGTTGTCGCGCTTGAAGGCGGCGATCTGCGCGCTGAAGTCCTGCGTGCCGTTCTGGAAGCGCCCCGGGTCGGTGAGCGTGAAGCCCATGCTCGACAACGGCTTGGGAAAGCCCAGCTCCTTGTCGCCCCAGGCGTTGCCGTCGCCGTCGTTCGGGAAGAGGCCGCCGACCTTCTTGTTGGTCGCCACGCTCTTCCAGGCGTTGGTGAAGTTGGCGATGACGTCTTCCAGCCCCCAGAACATGTGGTACGTCCACTGGAAGCCCTTGGCCGGATCGCCCTTGCGGCCGAAGAACCACGGCTGCCACGGCACCACGCTGGAGATGCAGGGCACTTCGTTCAGCTCGCAGGCATCGCTCACCGGGTTGGCCGTCTCCGGCGTGCCGGCGGTGAGCATGAGCGCGACCTTCTCCTTGAGGATCAAGTCGTTGGCGACTTCGCCCGCGCGGTTGGGGTTGCTCTGGCTGTCCTTGAGGATGATCTGAACGGCCATCTTCTTGCCGCCCACGGTGAGGCCGTCCTTGAAGGCGGTCTTCATCTGCTCGATCACCCACTTGTCGGCTTCGCCGAAAGGCGCGAGCGGACCGGTCTGCGGCGAGACGTAGCCGATCTTCAGGCTGTCCGCGGCCCACAGCAGCGGCGTGGCGGAGGTGGCCGCGAAGGCAGCGCCGGTCTGGATGAGTTGTCTGCGGTTCAGGTTCATGCTTGTCTCCTGTGGGTGAGTCGGCCCGTCGGTCAGGCGGCGGGTGGGTCGCCGTCGAAAGCCCGCTGCAGCAGCGCGCGCAGGGCTTCGCGTTCGAGCGGCCTCGGGTTGGGATAGGGGGCGCTGGCAGCCAGGTCGGCCGCGCGGTCCAGGCCGTCGCGCGGCATGCCGATCTCGCGCAGGGCGGTTGGTGCGCCGAGGCGGCGCGCGAGATGCTGCAGGGCGCGCGCCGCGTCGTCGGCGTTCAAAGCACGGGCGATGCGGAACATCGCCTCGGGCGCCGCGGCCGCGTTGTAGACGAGGGCATGCGGCAACACCACCGTGTGCACCTCGGCATGCGGCAGGTCGAAGCTGCCGCCCAGCGTGTGGCACAGCTTGTGATGCAAGCCCATGGACACATGCCCGAGCACCGCACCGCACAGCCACGCGCCATAGAGCGCATCGCCCCGGGCGTTGAGGTCCTGCGGTGCCTGATGCAGCACCGGCAAGGCCGCCGCCAGCGCGCGAATGCCCTCTTCCGCCATCAACGAGACGATGGGATTGCCGTCGTGCGCGTACAGCGCTTCGGCCGCATGCGCGATGGCGTTGAGGCCGCTCGTCATCGAGAGCCCCACCGGCAGTGTCAGCGTGAGCTCGGGGTCGTAGATCACGGTGCGCGGCAGCACCCGCGCATCGCGGCCCGTCTTCTTCACACCGGCTTCGGTGAGGCCGTAGATCGGCGTCATTTCGCTGCCGGCGTAGGTGGTCGGGATGGCGATGATGGGCAGGCCGCTGTCGAGCGCGATCGCCTTGCCCAGGCCGGTGGTGGAGCCGCCGCCGATGGCGACCGCACAGTCGGCGCCCACGCGTCGCGCTTCGTCACGCGCCTCGCGAGCGACCTCGACGGGCACATGCATCACCGCACGCGCAAAGATGCCGGCGCTTCGCTCGCCCAGCAGCTCGGCCACGCGCCGCGCCGAGTCGGCCTGCTCAGGAGTCGACAGCACCAGCGCCCGCTTCGCACCCAGCCGCTCTATCTCGGCCGCGAGCTGCTGCAGCGCCCCCGCGCCGAACACCACGCGCGGCAGATGCGCCTCGAATGCAAAGGCGTTCATCGCGGGTACCACGGCGCGATCTGCGCGTCCACGTTGACCCACACGCTCTTGACCTGCGTGTACTCGCGCATCGCGTCGAAGCCCATCTCGCGGCCGTAGCCGCTCTTGCCCACGCCGCCGAAGGGCGAGCCCGGATTCACGCGCTTGTAGCTGTTGATCCAGACCATGCCGCTCTTCATCTCGCGCGCCATGCGATGGGCCCGCGCGAGATCGCGGGTCCACAAGCCGCCGCCGAGGCCGTAATCGGTGCCGTTGGCGATTTGCAGCGCTTCTTCGTCGTTCCTGAAGGTGAGCACGGTGACGAAGGGGCCGAACACTTCCTCCTGCGCCACGCGGTCGGTGTAGGCGCGCGCACGCACCACCGTCGGCTCGACGTAGCAACCCCTCGCGAGCGCCGCGTCGGCGGGGGCCCTGCCGCCCGCGATCACCTCGCCGCCCTGCTCGCGCGCGACCTCCACATAGCTCAGGACGCGGTCACGGTGCTGGGCGCTCGTGAGCGGGCCCATCTCGGTGGCCTCGTCGAACGGGTCGCCCACGCGGATGGAGCGCGCGAGCGCCGCAAAGCGCTCCAGGAATTCCTCGGCGATGCGCTCGTGCAGCACGAGCCGCGAGCCGGCGATGCAGGCCTGCCCCTGGTTGTGGAAGATGGCCCAGGCGCTGCCGTTCACCGCGGCCGCCAGGTTGGCGTCGTCGAACACGATGTTCGCGCCCTTGCCGCCCAGCTCGAGCTGCACCTTCTTCAGGTTGCCCGCGCTCGCCTGCACGACGCGCCGGCCGGTGGCGGTGCTGCCGGTGAACGCCACCTTGGCGATGCGCTCGTGCTCGGCGATGTACTGGCCGGCCACCGCGCCCAGCCCGGGCACGATGTTGACCACGCCCGCCGGCATGCCGGCCTCGGCCATGAGCTCGGCGATCCTGAGCGAGGAGAGCGGCGTGATCTCCGCCGGCTTCATCACGATGGCGTTGCCCGCGGCGAGCGCCGGCGCCATCTTCCAGCTCGTGAACATGAGCGGAAAGTTCCACGGCACCACCTGCCCCACCACGCCCACCGGTTCGCGCAGCGTGTAGTTGAGAAAGCCCGGCTCGACCGGAATCGTCTCGCCCTGGAACTTGTCGGCCATGCCGCCGAAGTAGCGAAAGCACGCTGCCGTGCGCGGCACGTCGAGCGCGCGCGAGTCGCGCAGCGGGTGGCCGGTGTCCAGCGATTCGAGCCGCGCCAGCTCCTCGCCGTTGGCCTCGATGAGATCGGCGAGCCTGAGCAGGATGCGCCCGCGCTCGGCCGCTGCCATGCGGCTCCACGCTGGAAACGCGCGCTCGGCGGCGGCCACCGCGCGGTCCACGTCTTCGCGGCCGGCCATGGCGACCTGCGCGATCGGCGTGTTGTCATGCGGGTTGAGCGTGGCCAGCGTCTCGCCCGAGGCGGCGTCGACGAAGCGGCCGTCGATGAAGAGCTGGTGGCGGATCGGCGAGCGCAGGCCCGCCGCCGACGCGATGTCGGCAGAGTTCATACGGTGTCCTTTGGGAGGGCCGCGCTTGCCGCTCAGCCCGCGGGGTTCAGAACTTCACAGGAACCTCGGGCGACTCGCCCTTCTGGATCTCGTAGACGAGGCTGGGCGAGCCGTTCTCCCACACCAGCAGCATCGAGCGCTTGGGGCTGAAGCCCTGGTGGCGGCAGTAGGCCGGCATGGCGGCCATGTCGCCGGCTTTCATGATGACGCGCGCAAGCGGCTTGCCGGTGTTCTTGTCGCCGCAGTCCCAGTGGATCTCGTCGGTCATCTGGAAGAACCATTCCACCCGGTCGTTGCCGTGGATGATGGGCAGGATGTGCTCCTCGGTGGTGGGGCACATGTAGCTGTGCTTGACGACCGAGGTGAAGCTCGGGTTCCACGTCACCTGCGAGCGGCTCAGGAAGCCGAACAGGTTGAACGCGTGCACCTCGTTCTCGAAGCCGGGCTCGGGGTGCAGTTCGGGCTGCTCCTGGGGCACGTCGGCGAAGGCGCGGTTGACCGGGGCGCCGCGCTCGTCGGTGCGCAGTGCGAGGTCGTCCTTCAGGCCCACGCAGCGCTTGGCGAGTTCGCGGGCACGGGTGATCTTGGCGGTGTTGCTGCCGTTCTTGCGTCCATAGGGCGAGCCGGTCTCTTGCGGCGCCGCGAAGGGGTCGAAGCCGGCGTTGGTCCAGTCGTCGAGCATGGCCTCGAAGGTGGCGCGGATCTCGGCGGTGGGAAAGTTCTCCAGCAGGTCGATGCCCGCTTCCTTCATCGTGCCGTTGTAGGAGCCGGCGTACAGGTCCACCGACTCGTAGTGGTTCACGGTCCCGACCACCTGATCGAAGTTCACCCAGCCGTAGAAGAAGCCCCAGGCCACGTCGCGCATCAGCGCGCGCAGGTAGTTGCCCGCGTCCATGGTGTGGCTCATGGGCTTGCCGGATCTCGTGGTCCAGCCGACGTGGGCGAAATACTCGTCGCGGCGGAAGGTGAAGTTGCCGAGGCGGAAGGTCTTGTAGCCCAGCGTCGCGTCCGGCGCTCCGGCTGTGACCTTCGGGGTGTCGGTGACTGCGCTCATGTTCGTGCTCCTGTGCGTTGGATGTCTTGAAGCTCTCAAGCGGTCTGGCAGATCTCGGCCCAGCGCTCCACGCTGAGATCGCCCTTGCACGTCTGCAGGATCACCACGCCCGGCTCGCCGCTCACGCGGAACTGGTAGGCGGTGTTCTTGGGCAGGAGGGCCTGATGGCCGCGCTTCAGGCGCATCCAGCCCATCTTCTGGCCCTGCGGTGGCCCTTCCACGAGCACCGCGCCGTTCTTGTTCTCGTCGGGCACGGTTTGCGAGGGGCCGAGCTTGACGAGGTGGATGTCGACCTCGCCGTCCATCACGAGCGCGAACTCGTCGTGCGCGCAGGTGCTCCAGGGGGAGTCGCCCTCGGCGCGCAGGCATTCGAGCACGTAGATCTGGTTCTGCCCGAACACCACGCGCTCGTAGGGCTTGCTCTTGCTCGCCACCTCGAAGCAGTTCGAGAACGCATAGTTCTTCACGTCGTCGGCAATCGCCTGGACACCACCCTTTTCGTAGTGCTTGAGCGAGCCGAACTTCGTCTGGTAGGCAACGGCGGTCATCTGGGGGCTCCTGTCCTGCAAAGACTGCATCCATCGATGGCAGGCAGTCTAGGAGCGCTCACGCGCTTCCTGTAGAGGCGGCGCGCCGTCTGGACTGTTTGCGGTTCCCCAACAATCGCCGGGGTTAACCCTCAGTCTTCGATGAGCGTCGCGGGGATGAGTTGGCGTTCGATGAGCGCCTTGTCCCACGGCGGCTCGCCGCCTGCGAAGCTCTGCGCGAGGCTCTCGATGAACAGGCGCAGCTTGAACGCGCCGCGCTGCGTTTGCGGATAGACGGCCGACAGCCAGAACGACGAAAGCGGAAAGTCCGCGAGGATGACCTTGAGCTTGCCGCGGCACACCCAGTCCGAGGCGACCAGCGTGGGCAGGCACACGATGCCCGCCTGTTCGCAGCCGTATTCGCGCAGCAGATGCACCGAATTGCTCATCAGTGTCGGCTTGAGTTCCAGCATCACCGGCTCGCCGCTCGCCCCATGGAACACCCAGCGGTCGCGCGTGGGATAGCCGGAGTACAAGCCCAGTCGGTGGCCGAAGAGGTCGCGTGGATGCTTGGGCGTGCCGCGGCGTCTCAGGTACTCGGGCGCGGCGCAGAACACCCGGCGCACCGGGAAGAGCCGGCGCGACACCAGCTCCTCCGAACGCGGCGGGAATATCTGCAGTGCCACGTCGAAGCCCTGCTTCACCGGGTCGATCACCGCATCGCTCACGAACAGGTCCAGCAGGATCTGCGGATAGCGCTCCTGGAATTCGGCAAGCAGATGGGCGAGGTGCCCGAGCACGAAACCCGTGAGCGCATGCACTCGCAACAGCCCGGCCGGCGAACTGCCCACTTCGCGCATCTGGTCTACCACCTCGTTCGTGCGCGTCACGAGGTCATGGCAATCGCGAAAGAACGCTTGGCCCATCTCCGAAAGGCGCACCGCGCGCGTGGTGCGGTGAAAGAGCGGTCCGCCCAGCAGGTCTTCGAGCTGCTGTACGCGCGTGGTGATCACCGATTTGGACAGGCGCAACTGCCGCGCCGCTTCGGCAAAGCTCTGCGTCTGCGCGACGCGCACGAAGGCCTCGATGCTCAGGAAGCGGTCCATGGTGGGGCCATTCTCACGCAAGGGCCTGCGCTGCAGGCCGATGGTGCATTGTGCGCAAGCCCCGAACAGTGCATTCGGCGTCCGGCAGCTAGCGCAGCGAGCCGGCGCTTCCTAGACTGCCGCCGCAGCATCGAAACGCACCGACATCCCCCATGAGCGCCCCAAGCATCATCACCGTCGCGATCACCGGCTCGCTGCCGCGCAAGAAGGACAACGCCGCGGTGCCCATCACGCCGGCCGAGCAGGTGGAGTCCACGCACGAAGCCTTCGAAGCCGGCGCGGCGCTCGTGCATGTGCACGTTCGCAACGATGACGAGTCGCCGACCTCGGCGCCCGAACGATTCGCGCAGGTGCTCGAGGGCATTCGTCGCCACTGCCCGGGGATGATCGTGCAGGTGTCCACCGGCGGCCGCTCGGGCACCGGCCGCGAGCGCGGCGAGATGCTGTCGCTGCGGCCCGACATGGCGTCGCTCGCCACCGGCTCGGTGAACTTCCCGAACCGCGTCTACGAGAATTCGCCCGAACTCATCGAGTGGCTGGCCGGCGAGATGCGCCGCTACGGCGTCAAGCCGGAGGTCGAGGCCTTCGACCTGTCGATGATCTTCAAGGCCGTGGCCTTGCATCAGGCCGGGCTCATCGAAGGCCCGTTGCACGTGCAGTTCGTGATGGGCGTGAAGAACGCCATGCCGATCGATCGCGAGGTGTTCGACACGTACGTGAAGACGCTGCACCGGCTCGCGCCGGACGCCACCTGGACGGGAGCGGGCATCGGCGCCGGCCAACTCACGCTCGCGCGCTGGTCGCTCGAAGCCGGCGGCCACTGCCGCACCGGGTTGGAGGACAACGTGCGACTCGACCGCGACACGCTTGCGCCGTCGAACGCCGCGCTCGTGAAGCAGTTGGTGGCGCTTTGCGGCGAGTACGGTCGCCGTCCGGCGACCCCGGCCGAGGCGCGCGCCTTGCTGAAGCTGCCTGCGACGGCCGCCCGCTCGTAGTCCGGCTGCCGCCCCAAGGCCCGGAACGGGCGGGCTACAGGGTCAGCACATGCGCGTCGACGCGGTGCAGGACAGTGAATCGCGGCGGCGCGATGCGCTCCAGCAGGCGCGTGTGCTCGGCATCGAAGGCGGCGACCTCGGCCGGGCTGAGCGTCGCGCCGACGCCGCGGCAGGCGCGCATGCGGCCGCGCCAGCTCTCGTGCGTGAACGGAACGTCCTCGTCGAACCAGAACATGGCCTTCACCCGGGCGTGCCCCGCCGTCCAGGCCGGCACGCCGGGGATCTCGCCCGACCAGTCGGCGCCGCGCCATGAGGGATTGAATCTCAGCACCAGCTCCTCGCTTGCCCTCGCGAGCGCATCGGCCCGCGGCAGCCAGCTGAAATGCATGGTCACGAGCACACCGCCGGGCTTCAGCACGCGCTTGAGTTCGGCGCAGGTGCGCGGCACGTCGAAGTACAACCAGCACTGACTGGCGGTGACGACGTCGAAGCTCGCGTCCGGATGCGGGCAGCGTTCGGCGGGTGCCACCTGGAAGTCGATGTCCAGCCCTTCGCTGCGCGCTTCGGCGCGTGCCGCGGCGATCTGTCCGGCGGCGATGTCGGTGCCGGCCACCTGCAGTCCGCGCCGCGCGAACTCGCGCGCCACCAGGCCCGTGCCGGTGCCGATGTCGAGCAGCCGCTGGCCGGGCAGGCCGACGCCAAGCAGCGCGAGCATGTCGTACAGGCGCTTCGGCGGGCCGGGCCGGTGCGCTGCGTAGTCCGCCGAGGTCAGGCTCCAGTCGATGGCGCGGCCAGGGTCGATCGCGTGGCTCTCGTGCAAGGTCTTGGCTCCGTCAGGAGGTCAGCAGATCAGGGCCGCGGCCACAACGCCCACAGGCGCAGCGGCTGCTTCATGCGGCCAGCCTGGGCTTCGGCCTGCTCGCCCCAGCCCCAGAAATAGTCGGCCCGCACGGCGCCGGTGATGGCGCTGCCGGTGTCCTGCGCCATCACTGCGCGGCGCAGGGGGGTGTTCGACAACGGCTCGGTCGTGTCCAGCCAAACGGGTGTGCCGTACGGAATGCTTTGCGCGTCGACCGCGATCGAGCGGCCGGGCGTCAGCGGCACGCCTTGTGCACCCTTCGGCCCGATCGCCGGGTCGGGCAGCGGCTCTTCGCGGAAGAAGACGACGCGCGGATTGCTCCACAGCAGCTCGTTGACACGCTTCGGATTGGCTCGGGCCCACGCCTTGATGGCCGGCCACGAGGCCTGCTCGGCCTTGAGCTCGCCCTGTTCGATCAGCCAGCGGCCGACCGACTTGTAGGGGTGCTCGTTGTGGCCTGCGAACGCGGCGCGCACGAGCTTGCGTTCGCCGTCGGGCTCAGTCAGCTGCAGTCGGCCGGAGCCCTGGATCTGCAGGATCAGCGCGTCCAGCGGGTCGGCGACGAACGCCAGCTCGCGCCCGCGCAGCTGCGACTTCGCCGCCGACAAGGTGTCGACCTGCTGGCGCGTCCAGTACGGCTTGCGCGAGCCGAGGTCGGGCGGCGCCTGGTAGAGCGGCACGCGAAAACCCGCGCGCGCCATCCGGCTCGCGTCGATCAGCGGCTCGAAGTAACCGGTGATCATGCCTTCGGCCTGGCCTTCGCCGGACTCGACGCGGTAAGGCACGAGCCGCTGCTGCAGCCATGCGCGCACCGCTGCGTCCCCGACAGGCGCACCCTTGCGTGCTTCGCTGCACACACGTGCCCAGTCCGCGCCGGGGCGCTCGCAGCTGCGCAGCAGGGCGGGCCACAGCTCGCTCACGTTGTCGGCCTCCCAGCCGGGCAGGTCGCTCCAATCGGCAAGAACCCAGCGCGACCGTGCGCGCTGAATCTCGGCCGGCGGGGCCGATGCCGCGGGCAGCGGCGCGGCGGGGACGGTCAGCGGGGACCTGTCGTCCACCGGGGCCGGCGCCTCGCGCGGCGGGCTGCTGCATGAAGCCAGCACTCCTAGAATCAGCGCCGGCCACCAGCGGCGGCCGCAACGACGGAACGACATCGACATGTGGGTGATTCTGCTGGAAGCGTTGGGCGCGTTGGCGCTGCTGGTGGTGATCGTCTGGTGGACGATGTTCTCGGGCCGCCGGCGAGGAGAACGCCGCAAGCCCGACGACCGCTGACGTTCAGTGCAGCGACGACGCGAGCGTCAACCCGAACTCCGGAATCGTCGCATCGAAGGGCCGGGCGTCCTCCGTCATGCAGAAGAAGGTGCCGCGCATGGTGCCGTTGGGCGTGCCGATGCGCGTCCAGCTCGTGTACTCGAACTGCTCGCCCGGCTTGAGCAGCGGCTGGTGGCCGACGACGGCGAGGCCGCGCACCTCCTCGGTGTGGCCGTGGGCGTCGGTGATGATCCAGTGGCGGGCGATCAGCTGCGCGGTCACGTCGCCGCTGTTGCGGATCGTCACGGTGTAGGCGAAGGCGTACTGGCCGGCGTCCGGCTGCGACTGCTCCGCCAGTGGCCGCACGGCGACCTGGACGGTGAACTGGGGTTTGGCCATCGGCGGATTCTGGCAGGCTTCTAGAATCGTGTGATGACAGCCACCTATCGCATCGCTCCCAGCATTCTCTCGGCCGACTTCGCGCGTCTGGGCGACGAGGTGAAGAGCGTGATCGCGGCGGGCGCCGATTGGATCCACTTCGACGTGATGGACAACCATTACGTGCCCAACCTCACCTTCGGCCCCATGGTGTGCGAGGCGCTGCGCAAACATGCC
>CAJPFZ010000475.1 GCA_905339355.1 Burkholderiaceae bacterium | reverse complement strand
GGGCTACGAATGCAAAAGGCCGCTCGTGGCGGCCTTTGTCGTGGGATGGGTCTTTATGCTTTGGCTTGCGCGCCGAGTGCGATCTTCAGCAGATCGGCCACGGTGTTGGCGTTGAGCTTTTCCATGATGTTGGCGCGGTGCGCCTCCACCGTCTTGATGCTGATGCCCAGGTCGTCGGCGATCTGCTTGTTGAGTCGGCCGGCGACGATGCGCTCGAGCACCTGCGCTTCGCGCGTGGTCAGCCGCGACAGCAGCGCATCGCGGCTGGCCGCTTCCTGGTGCTGGCTGAAGGCTGCGCGCGCCTGGTCGAGCATGCGCTCCACCAAACCGAGCAGCTCTTCTTCCTTGAAGGGTTTTTCGATGAAGTCCATCGCCCCTTTTTTCATCGTCGTCACGGCCATCGGCACGTCGCCGTGGCCGGTGATGAAGACGATGGGCAGCGGCGAGCGGCGCTCGAGCAGGCGGTCCTGCAGCTCCAGGCCGCTCATGCCGTCCATGCGGATGTCGGCGATCAGGCAGGCGACCTCGCGCGGATCGAAGCGCGACAGGAAGGACTCCGACGAATCGAAGCACTTGACCCGGTAGTCCTTGCCTTCGAGCAGCCACTGCAAGGAGTCGCGAACTGCCTCGTCGTCATCGACGACGTAGACCGTGCCTTTCTTCGGAATCAAGCTCATGAAGTGACTGCTGAGTTGGTTGAGAGGGCCTCGGTCCGGGTGGCTTCCACGGGCAGCGTGAAGGTGAAGCTGCAGCCCACGACGGACGCGCCATTGTAGAGGTTCTGGGCACGAATCCTCCCTCGATGGGATTCGATGATCGAGCGGCACAGGCTCAAGCCGATGCCCAGGCCTTCGGCCTTGGTGGAGAAGAACGCTTCGTACAGCCGCGAGATGACATCGTCCTTGATTCCAGGGCCCATGTCCGTGACGGAAAACTCGATCACGCCGCCTTCTTCGGGGGTGTGGCGCGGGACGACCCGCAGTTCGATGTTGCGGCGCGCCGAAGGCATGTGCGCCATGTCGATCGCCTCGGCGGCGTTCTTCAGCAGGTTGAGCACCACCTGTTCGATGAGGATGGGATCCACCATCAACGTCGGCAGCCGCTGCGCGACGTACGTGTGGATTGCCACGTTGCGCCGGCGCAGTTCGATGCTCGCGAGTTCCACCGCGTCTTCGACGATGGTCTTGGCCTGCGAAGGCTGGCGCTGAGGCTCGCTCTTCTTCACGAAGGCGCGGATGCGGTGGATGATCTGGCCGGCGCGCTGCGCCTGGCGAGAGGTCTTCTCCAGCGCCGCGATCAGGTCTTCCTTCTTGATCGCGTCGTTGTTGACGCGCGTCACCATGCCGTTGCAGTAGTTGGCGATCGCGGTCAACGGCTGGTTCAACTCGTGCGCCACCGACGAGGCCATCTCGCCCATCGTCACCAGCCGGCTCGTCACCTGAGCCTTCTCGGCCTGGCTCGCGGCCAGCGACTCGGCGGCGCGCCGGGCGGTGATGTCGGTGGCGATCAGCATCTGCGCGAGGCGCCCGTCGGTCCACTGGAGGTAGCGCGAGCGCACGTCGAACCACTTCTTCAGCGGCTCGATGAAGACCTCGCGCGGGTCGGAGCCGGCCTCCGTCAGCTCCTGCGTCGGCAGCCCGCCGAAGCTGTCGACCGAATCGTCGTGCTCACGGATGGTCGGCAAGCCGGGGTCCTCGCCGGCCAGCAGGGCATGGCCTTGCGCCTCGGCGCCGAACCACAGGCGGTAGGAGCGGTTGGCGAACAGCAGCTCGCCTTGCTGCACCGACAGCACCGACACCGCGGCGTCCAGGCCCTCGAGCACGGTGGTGAAGCGCTCGTGCGAGGCCGACAGCTGGTCGCGGATGCGCTTGGCCTCGGTGATGTTGGTCATCGAGGTCATCCAGCCGGTCTGCTGGCCCTTGGGGTCGATCAGCGGCGAGACGTACATGCGCGCATCGAACAGCGTGCCGTCCTTGCGCATGACCTTGACCTCGATGCCGCCCGCGGGGCTTCGGCCCTGCAGCTCCTGCTGGAACAGGCGGTTGTTCTCTTCGTATCGATCGGGCGGCCAGTGCGGGAAGGGCGGCTGGCGGCCGATCAACTCGGCTTCCGAGAAGCCCGTCATCGCGCAGAAGGCGGGGTTGACGTAGGTGATGCGGCCTTCCATGTCCATCGCGCGCATGCCCGTCAGCATGGAGTTTTCCATGGCGCGGCGGAAGTTGGCCTCGGACACCAGCGCGCTTTGCATCTGCAGCCGCCGGCCCATGTGGCGCCAGGTGCCGAGCAGCATCCACACCGTCAGCACGCTCAGGAACGCGACCATCCAGAACAGCGTGTTGCTGATCAGGCCGATCGAGGTGCGGTAGCCCTGGCCGCGCAGGATCAGCCCGTCGCCGGCGGGCGCCACCGGCACGTCGTGCACGATCGAGGCGGGCCGCGCCTTCTGGCCCGGCATCGGCGTCACCGTGCTCGCGAGCACCTGCTCGCGCGCGTCGAGCAGGCTGATGGCGTGACGGTTGGACACCTCGGCCGGCACGAAGTAGCGCATCAGCGCCTCCACCGAGTATTCGGCCACCAGCGTGCCCGAAAACGCCGCGCGGTCGATCAGCGGGATCTGCACCTGGATCACCGGCATGCCGTAGGCGTCGGTGAATGGGCGCGTGTAGACCGGCTGGCGCAAGGTGCGTGCCGCGAGGAAGGCCACCTCCGGCTCGCTGGACTTGCCTTCCTTGGGCAGCGAGGCGGCGTACTCCTCGCCCGTCAGGCCGGTCTCGGGGTGGAAGTTGATCGCCGAATAGGCGGCACGACGCGTGCGGTTGCTGCCGATCCAGAACAGGTGGTTGATCTCCGGGCGTTCGCGCGTGAAGCTCGCGGCCTGGCCGATGAACTCGTCCTGGTCGATCGCGCGCGTGACGATCTCGCGCGCGATGCGCACCAGCTGCTCCTGGTTCTCGATCAGCCGCAGGCGGATCTGCTGCTGCGCGATCTCGGTGTCCCGCTTGACCGACTCCTGCTCGCGTTCGAACTCTTCGTTGCGCAGGTACCAGAAGGCCGAAATGATGGCCGCGAGAAACAGCAGCACCGAGATCAGCGGGCCCAGCGTGGCAAAGCGGTCTTGCTGCGCCGGCGACTGCCGACGCCACCAGCGGCCGAACAGCCGACGCGGCAGTGGGGCTGAACTGCGCTGCGGCACGGCGAACTGGCGGGGTAGTGGCATGGTGCGGATTATCGAGGGCAGCGCCTGCCGGCGCCGCGACAGGCTTCACGGCAAACGTCTTGGGTCCGGCCCCATTTGCCGCAATATGAAATGAGTTCGCACGATTTGAAAAACGAGATGACTTGTGCGAGACTGCGCGCCATCGCGAAAATCAAAGGAGACACCCATGTCGGCCCTGCCTGAATCGTTCACCGGCGCCGTGGCGAACGACACCGATGCCCAGGAAACCCGTGAGTGGCTGGACGCCCTGTCGGCCGTCATCGGCGCCGAAGGCGGCGAGCGTGCGCACTTCCTGCTCGAAACGCTGATCGACCATGCGCGCCAAGCCGGCATCGACGTGCCGTTCTCGGCCAACACCGCCTACGTCAACACGATCCCGACCGACCAGGAAGAGCGCACGCCGGGCAACATCGAGATCGAGGAGCGGCTTCGCGCCTACATGCGCTGGAACGCGATGGCGATGGTGGTGAAGGCCAACCGCCTGCACCCGGCCGACGGCGGCGACCTCGGTGGTCACATCTCTTCCTTCGCGTCGCTCGCGACGATGTTCGGCACCGGCTTCAACCACTTCTGGCATGCCGAAAGCGAGGACCACGGCGGCGATCTGCTGTACATCCAAGGCCACTCGTCGCCCGGCATCTATGCGCGCGCCTTCATGGAAGGGCGCATCAGCGAAGAGCAGCTGCTGCACTTCCGCCAGGAGGTCGATGGCAAGGGCTTGTCGAGCTACCCGCACCCCAAGCTGATGCCTGAGTTCTGGCAGTTCCCCACGGTCTCGATGGGGCTCGGTCCGCTGATGGCGATCTACCAGGCGCGCTTTCTCAAGTACCTGCACGCGCGCGGCATCGCCAACGCCGAGAACCGCAAGGTGTGGGTGTTCTGCGGAGACGGCGAGATGGACGAGCCCGAATCGCTGGGCGCCATCGGCCTGGCCGCGCGCGAAAAGCTCGACAACCTCATCTTCGTCATCAACTGCAACCTGCAGCGCCTGGACGGTCCGGTGCGCGGCAACGGCAAGATCATCCAGGAGCTCGAAAGCGAGTTCCGCGGCTCCGGTTGGAACGTCATCAAGCTGATCTGGGGCAGCTACTGGGATCCGCTGCTCGCACGCGACAAGGACGGCGCGCTGCGCAAGGTCATGATGGACACGGTCGACGGCGACTACCAGGCGATGAAGGCCAACGACGGCGCCTTCGTGCGCAAGCATTTCTTCGGCCGCGACCCGAAGCTGCTGGAGATGGTCGCCAAGATGAGCGACGACGACATCTGGCGCCTGCAGCGCGGCGGCCACGACCCGCAGAAGGTCTATGCCGCCTTCCACCGCGCCTCGACCCACAAGGGCCAGCCGACGGTGCTGCTGATCAAGACGGTCAAGGGCTTCGGCATGGGCAAGAGCGGCGAAGGCAAGAACACCGCGCACCAGACCAAGAAGCTCGTCGACGAGGACGTGAAAGTCTTTCGCGACCGCTTCAACATTCCCGTGAGCGACGAGCAGATTGCCGCCGGCATTCCGTTCTACAAGCCGGCCGACGACACACCGGAGATGAAGTACCTGCACGAGCGCCGCCGGGAGCTGGGCGGCTACCTGCCGAAGCGGCGCGTGAAGGCCGACGAGCAGTTGACGGTGCCCGACATCGAGACCTTCAAGGCCGTGCTCGAGCCCACTGCCGAGGGCCGCGAGATCTCGACCACGCAGGCCTTCGTGCGCTTCCTGACGCAGCTGCTGCGCGACAAGGACCTCGGCCCGCGCGCGGTGCCCATCCTCGTGGATGAGGCGCGCACCTTCGGCATGGAGGGCCTGTTCCGCCAGATCGGCATCTACAACCCCGCGGGGCAGCAGTACACGCCGGTCGACAAGGACCAGGTGATGTACTACAAGGAAGACAAGGCCGGCCAGATCCTGCAGGAAGGCATCAACGAAGCGGGCGGCATGTCAAGCTGGATCGCCGCGGCGACGTCGTACTCGACGAACAACCGCATCATGGTGCCGTTCTACGTGTACTACTCGATGTTCGGCTTCCAGCGCATCGGCGACCTGGCCTGGGCCGCCGGCGACATGCAGGCCCGCGGCTTCCTGCTCGGCGGCACGTCGGGGCGCACGACGCTCAATGGCGAAGGCCTGCAGCACGAGGACGGCCACAGCCACATCCTCGCCGGCACGATCCCGAACTGCATCAGCTACGACCCGACGTTCGCGCACGAGGTCGGCGTGATCCTGCACCATGGACTGAAGCGCATGGTGGAGAAGCAGGACAACGTCTACTTCTACCTGACGCTGCTCAACGAGAACTACGCGATGCCGGGTTTGAAGCCGGGCACCGAGGAGCAGATCATCAAGGGGATGTACCTGCTGCAGGAGGGCGCGCCGAAGTCGCCGCGCGTGAACCTGCTCGGCTCGGGCACGATCCTGCGCGAGAGCATGGCGGCCAAGGAGCTGCTGGAGAACGAGTGGGGCGTGGCCGCCAACGTCTGGAGCTGCCCGAGCTTCAACGAGCTGGCGCGCGACGGCCAGGACGCCGACCGCTGGAACCTCCTGCACCCCACCGAGCGAGCCCGCGTGCCCTTCGTCGCGCAGCAGCTCGAACCCTACGTCGGCCCGGTGATCGCTTCCACCGACTACATGAAGAACTACGCCGAGCAGATCCGGCCCTTCATTCCGCGCGACCGCGTCTACAAGGTGCTCGGCACCGACGGCTTCGGACGCAGCGATTTCCGCAGCAAGCTGCGCGAGCACTTCGAGGTGAATCGCCACTACATTGTGGTGGCGGCGCTGAAGGCGCTGGCCGACGAGGGCTCGCTGCCGGCCACCAAGGCGGCCGAAGCGATCAAGAAATACGGCATCAATGCCGACAAGATCAACCCGCTGTACGCCTGAGCTAGAAGAAACGCGGAGACACACAACATGGCATTGGTGGAAGTCAAGGTCCCGGACATCGGCGACTTCAAGGACGTCGAGATCATCGAGTTGCTGGTCAAGCCGGGCGACACCGTGAAGGCCGAGCAGTCGCTCATCACCGTGGAAAGCGACAAGGCGTCGATGGAGATCCCGTCCACGCACGCGGGGGTGGTGAAGGAGCTGAAGGTCAAGATCGGCGACAAGGTGAGCGAGGGCTCGGTGTTGCTGATGCTGGAGGCCTCCGATTCCGTTCGCCCTGAGGTATCGAAGGGCTCTGCGCAGGCCGCCCCGGCTGCGCCTCCTGAGGTACCGAAGGGCGCGCCACCGCCGAGCGAGGGCTTCGATACCTCAGCCCGACCCTTCGATACCTCAGGGCGATCGGGTTCGGGCTTCGATACCTCAGCCCGAACGGGTGGTGGCGGTGCGCCTGCGACCGGAACCGAATCAGTGACCGTCATCGTGCCCGACATCGGCGACTTCGACGAGGTCGCGGTGATCGAGGTCTTCATCAAGCCGGGCGATACCGTCAAGGCCGAGCAAAGCCTCGTCACCGTCGAGAGCGACAAGGCGTCGATGGAGATCCCCTCGTCGCATGCCGGCGTCGTGAAGGAAGTGAAGGTCAAGGTCGGCGACAAGGTGAGCAAGGGTTCGCCGCTGGCGGTCGTCGAGGCGGCCGGCAGTACCCCTCTCCCGCCCGCGGGAGAGGGGCCGGGGGTGAGGGCAGATGCCACGCCACCACCCTCGCCCCAACCCTCTCCCGCAAGCGGGAGAGGGAGCGAGCCGGCACACGCCGAGCGAGTCGCCCCGACCGCCGCTCTGCCGGCCCACGAACCGAGCGCGCCCAAGGGTCAGCTGCCGCACGCCTCGCCGACCATCCGCAAGCTCGCGCGCGAACTGGGGGTGCCGCTTGCGGAAGTGAAGGGCAGTGGGCCGAAGGGCCGCATCACGCAGGAAGACGTGCACCAGTTCGTCAAGGGTGTGATGTCCGGCAGCGTGCGAACCCAGGCGCAAGCCGCCAAGGCGCCGGCCGCCGGGGCGGCGGGCGGCGCATTCCCGGGCCTGCTGGCATGGCCGCAGGTCGACTTCGCGAAGTTCGGCCCGGTCGAGCGCCGCGACCTTTCGCGCATCAAGAAGATCAGCGGCGCCAACCTGCACCGGAACTGGGTGCTCATTCCGCACGTCACCAACCATGATGACGCCGACATCACCGAGCTCGAGGCGTTCCGCGTCCAGCTGAACAAGGAGAACGAGAAGAGCGGCATCAAGGTCACGATGCTCGCTTTCCTGATCAAGGCCTGCGTCGCGGCGCTGAAGAAGTTCCCCGAGTTCAATGCCTCGCTGGACGGCGAGCAGCTGGTGCTCAAGCAGTATTTCCACATCGGCTTCGCGGCGGACACGCCCAACGGTCTCGTGGTTCCTGTCATCAAGGACGCCGACAAGAAAGGCATCCTCGCGATCTCGCAGGAGATGAGCGAGTTGGCGAAGAAGGCGCGCGACGGCAAGCTGGGCCCGGCCGACATGACCGGTGGCTGCTTCTCGATCTCGTCGCTGGGCGGCATCGGCGGGCGCTACTTCACGCCGATCATCAACGCACCCGAGGTGGCCATCCTCGGCGTGTGCAAGTCGGCCACCGAACCGAAGTGGGACGGAAAAACCTTCCAGCCACGATTGATGCTGCCCTTGTCGCTAAGCTGGGACCATCGTGTGATCGATGGTGCCGCGGCGGCCCGATTCAATGCCTACCTGGGCCAGATCCTTGCCGACTTCCGCCGCGTGCTTCTGTAATAACTAACAAGAAGGAGCTGCGATGACGACAGTGGTGGTGGTCCGCAAGGGCGGGCAAGTGGCCATCGCGGGCGACAGCCTCGTGACCTTTGGCGACACGCGCCTCGCACACGGCTACGAGCAGAACGAAAAACTCTTCAAGGTGGGCGACAACTGGATTGGCATGTCGGGCACGACGGCGCACTTTCCGGTGCTGCGGCGTGCGCTGCATGGCCTCGCGCCCGAGGAACTGCGGCTGGGAACGCGCGACGAGGTGTTCGACACCTTCTTGCGCCTGCACCCCAAGCTCAAGGACACCTTCTTCCTCAACACGAAGGAAGAGGATTCCGACCCCTACGAGAGTTCGCAGTTCACCGCGCTGATCGCCAACCCCGGCGGCATCTTCGGCGTCTACTCCTACCGCGAGGTGTTCGAGTTCGACCGATTCTGGGGCATCGGCACCGGCCGTGCCTTCGCGCTCGGCGCGATGTACACCGCCTACGACAAGGCCAAGACGGCGAAGGATGTCGCCGAGATCGGCGTGCGTGCCGGCTGTGAATTCGACAAGAACTCGAGCGGCCCGGTCCGCGTCTATACCGTCAAGCTGAAAGAAGAATGAACATGGCTCTCATCGACATCAAGGTTCCGGACATCGGCGACTTCAAGGACGTGGCCGTCATCGAGGTGCTGGTGAAGCCGGGCGACACGGTGAAGGCCGAGCAGTCGCTGATCACGGTGGAAAGCGACAAGGCGTCGATGGAGATTCCGTCGTCGCATGAGGGCGTGGTGAAGGAGGTGAAGATCAAGATCGGGGAGACGGTGAATCAGGGCACGGTGATCGCCAGTCTCGAGGCGGACTCCACCTCCGTTCGGGCTGAGCCTGTCGAAGCCCCCTCTCAGCCGGACGCGAGCGCTTCGACAAGCTCAGTGCGAACGGAGGTGGGTGTCGCAACGGCCGCCTCCACCTACGCCGGCGCGGCCGACCTCGACTGCGACATGCTGGTCCTCGGCGCCGGCCCGGGCGGCTACTCCGCCGCCTTCCGCGCCGCCGACCTCGGCATGAAGACGGTGCTCGTCGAGCGCTTTCCCACCCTCGGCGGCGTTTGCCTCAACGTCGGCTGCATCCCATCCAAGGCGCTGCTGCACGTCGCGGCTGTGATGGACGAGGTCAAGCACTTCGACAGCTTCGGCATCACCTTCGCCGAGCCCGCGGTGGACCTCGACAAGCTGCGCGCCCACAAGCAGAAGGTGGTGGGCAAGCTCACCGGCGGTCTCGCCGCAATGGCCAAGATGCGCAAGGTGACCGTGGTCACGGGCAGCGGCGAGTTCGCCGACCCGTTCCACCTTACCGTCACGATGGCCGACGGCAAGACGCAGACCATCCGCTTCAAGCAGGCGATCATCGCCGCCGGCTCCGAGGCGGTGAAGCTGCCGTTCTTCCCCAAGGACGATCCGCGCATCGTCACCTCCACCGGCGCGCTCGAGCTGCGCCAGCGGCCCCGCCGCATGCTGGTGGTGGGCGGCGGCATCATCGGCCTCGAGATGGGCACCGTGTACTCCACGCTGGGCGCCCGGCTCGACGTGGTCGAGATGCTCGACGGCCTGATGCAGGGCGCCGACCGCGACCTCGTCAAGGTGTGGCAGAAGATGAACACGCCGCGCTTCGACAACATCATGCTGAAGACCAAGACGGTCGGCGCCGAGGCGACCGCCGACGGCATCCTGGTGCGCTTCGAGGGCGAGGCGGCACCCAAGGAGCCTGTGCTCTACGACATGGTCCTGCAGGCGGTGGGGCGCACGCCCAACGGCAAGCGCATCGGCGCCGACAAGGCGGGCGTCGTTGTCGGCGAACGCGGCTTCATTCCGGTGGACGTGCAGATGCGCACCAACGTGCCGCACATCTTCGCCATCGGAGACATCGTCGGCCAGCCGATGCTTGCGCACAAGGCGGTGCACGAGGCGCATGTGGCAGCTGAGGTGGCCGCCGGCCACAAGGTGGCCTTCGACGCCCGCGTCATTCCGAGCGTCGCCTACACCGACCCCGAAGTGGCCTGGGTCGGCGTCACCGAAGACGAGGCAAAGGCCGCCGGCCGCAAGGTCAAGAAGGGCCTCTTCCCGTGGACAGCCTCGGGCCGCGCGATCGCCAATGGCCGGGACGAAGGCTTCACCAAGCTGCTGTTCGACGAGGAGTCGCACGCCATCGTCGGCGGCGGCATCGTCGGCACGCATGCCGGCGACATGATCGGCGAGATTGCGCTCGCGATCGAGATGGGCGCCGACGCGGTGGACATCGGCAAGACCATCCATCCGCACCCGACGCTCGGTGAGAGCATCGGCATGGCGGCCGAGGTCTATGAAGGCGTGTGCACCGACGTGCCGCCGGCCAGGCGGTGACGCGTAGCCCGGATTCCTTCCGGGCGGATTGATCAGCGTTTGGGAGCCGGTGCCGCTGGTGCCGCCGGCGCGACGCTCGCGGCGATTTGCCGAGCGCGTTCGTCCAGCGCCGAGCGGTCGGTGCCCGCCACCTCCGAGGTGACGACCGGGCAGCGACCTGGCGCGTCGTCGTCGGCGGACCAGCTCGCAGCATCAGGCGCAGTGGCCACCCGCGCGATACCCAGCTGCGACGTTAGCTGGCTCATGGCCGCGTGGGTGCGCGCGTAGGCGATGCCGAGATCGACTTCGGCGTTGGCAAAGGCGCGCTTGGCGGTGTAGACCTCGTTCTCGGCGTTCAGCAGGTCGAGCAGGCTGCGCTGGCCGATGTCGAATTGCTGCCGATAGGCGTCGCGCGCTTTCTCGATCGCCAGCGTGTTGCGGTCGAGCTGCTCGATCTGCTCGCGCAGCTTGCGTGTGTCGTTGAAGGCGATGGCGGTGACCTGCCGCGCCTCGCGGCAGCTGCGGTCGCGCAGGTCGGCCGCCTGGTTGACGATGTTCAGCTGCTGGCGCACGCGCGCCTGGTCGGCGCCGCCGTTGTAGAGATTCCAGTTCAGCACGATCTCGGCCGAGCTGTCGCGCTTCTGGTCGCGGATGCCGTCGAAATGATGGCCCCCGCCCGAACGCAGCCGCGCTTCGACGCGCGGCTGGTATGCCGCCGCGCGCGCCTGCGCGGTGGCGCGCGCCGAGCGCAGTGCCTCGATGCTCGCGCTCACGGCGGCGCTATGGCGGATCGCGGCGTTCGTCGCGTCCTGGCTGCTCGCGGGCAGCGCGCGCGTGAGCGCAGCGGCCGCCGGCAGCTGCGCGGGCGGCGCCTCGCCCACGATGCGCTGGTAGCGCGCCGTCACGTCGTGAAGGTTGGCGAGTTCCGTGCTGAGGTTCGACTCGGCGAGCGCCAGCCGCGCATTCGCCTGCTCGAGGTCGACGCCGCGGCCCACGCCAGCCTTGAAGCGCGAATCGATCTGCAGCGACGCGTACTTGTGCTGCACGTAGTTGTCTTCGGCGAGCTGCACCAGCCGCCGGTAGCGCAGCACGTCGTAGTAGGCGCGAGCCGCTTCGAGCGCAGTCTGCTCGGTTGTGTCGATGAACTCGAAATAGCGCGCCAGCCGCTCGTGGCCCACGCGATCGATGTCGCGCTGCGTGCCGAGCCCGTCCCACAGCAGCTGCGTGAGGCTCAGCGCGAGGCCGTTGCGGCTCAGCGATTCCCCTTCGGGGTTGCGCGAGCTGATGCGGTCGCTGTCGCGCCCGACCGATGCGTTCAGATCGAGCCGCGGCCGGTACGCCGCCCGTGCGATGTCGACCGCGTCGATCGCGGCGCGGTAGGCGTGGAACCGTGCAGAGACCTCGGGATTCGTGAGCACCGCCTTCTCGACTGCCGATTTCAGCGGGTCGGCGGGCTGCGCCATCGCCTGCATCGTGCAGCAGAGCATGGCAATCGCGCCGGCCGTGGCCTGTGTCTTCAATCGCATGGAGTTTCTTCTCTTTGAAAGTGGCGAAACGCGCCCAGCGCGACACACGCACAGCGGCTCTTTTCGTTCGCCTTGGCTGCTCCCAAACGCACTGCGTGTCCTGTCCGACGAGCGCGAGTGTATGCGTGCTCACATCGCCGCGAACCACCGAAACAGGGGCCTGGCGGGCCGTATCCGAGCGCATCGTGTGCCACTTCACGACTGGATACAAAGGGCTTGACGCGGTGCAGCGAGAAAGCCACCGCCCACGTGACGCAGGTCACACCCGCTAACGCGCGAAAGCTGTTCAAGTTGCGCCCCGTGCGGACGACATCCAGTCGTTGACCCACAAAATCGTGCACGACGCCGCCTCCCTTACCGCCATCCCGCTCGGCGTGGTCCGGCCTTGGCCGGGCTCGCCTGCCCTTGTGCGCCTCGTGCGTGCGGCGCAGCCGTGGCTGCAGAGGCTGCTGATGATCGCCATCGTCGTCGTGGCGCTGCAGCCGCGCGCCTGGGACGCGGAGCGCATGCTCGACGCGGCGCGCAAACAAGGGCCGAAGGCGCAGGCGGGGGCACGCG
>CAJPFZ010000474.1 GCA_905339355.1 Burkholderiaceae bacterium | reverse complement strand
CGCAGGCAGGCGCGCAGGAAACTGTCGTTCTGAAGGGGGGCAAACATCGGCAGATTATCGCGCCCATAATTCGACCACTTTCCAGAGGACGCCCATGATCGCCAACGACATCCTGCACACCATCGGCAACACCCCGCACATCCGCGTCAACCGCCTGTTCGGCAAGAGCCACTCGGTCTACGTCAAGAGCGAGCGCAGCAACCCGGGCGGCTCGATCAAAGACCGCATCGCACTGGCCATGATCGAGGCGGCCGAAGCGGCCGGCCTGCTCAAGCCCGGCTCGACCATCGTCGAGCCGACCTCCGGCAACACCGGCATCGGCCTGGCGATGGTGGCCGCCGTCAAGGGCTACCCGCTGGTGCTCGTGATGCCCGACAGCATGAGCGTCGAGCGGCGCCGCCTGATGCTCGCCTACGGCGCACGCTTCGAGCTGACGCCGCGCGAAAAGGGCATGAAGGGCGCGATGGCGCGCGCCGCCGAGATCGTTGCCGAGACCCCCGGCGCCTGGATGCCGCAGCAGTTCGAGAACCCGGCCAACATCGACGTGCACATGCGCACCACCGCACAGGAGATCGCCGCCGACTTCCCGAGCGGCATCGATGCGCTGATCACCGGCGTGGGCACCGGCGGCCACATCACCGGCTGCGCCCAGCTGCTCAAGGGCTTGTGGCCCAAGCTGAAGGTGTTCGCGGTGGAGCCGTCGGCGTCGCCGGTCATCAGCGGCGGCCAGCCGAGCCCGCACCCGATCCAGGGCATCGGCGCCGGCTTCATCCCGAAGAACCTGCACACCCAGTGGCTCGACGGCGTGATCCAGGTCGAGGCCGATGCCGCCAAGGAGATGGCGCGCCGCGCCGCGCGCGAAGAAGGCCTGCTGGTGGGCATCTCGTCGGGCGCCACCTTGGCGGCGATCGCGCAGAAACTGCCCGAGCTGCCGGCCGGCGCGACGGTGCTCGGCTTCAACTACGACAGCGGCGAGCGCTATTTGTCGATCGAGGGTTTTCTGCCGGCCGAGTAGATGACCACGAGCGAGGGGCTGGCGCGCATGACCACAGGGGATCGACCGATTTTCGCGTCGGTCGAGGGGCGATCATGAAGCCGCGCATCCTCATCGTCGAAGACGAACCCGGGATCGCCGACACGCTGCAGTACGCGCTGCGCACCGACGGCTTCGAGCCGACCTGGGTCGCCACCGGCGAAGAGGCCCTGGGGCAGCTGCGCGCGCAGCCGCCGGCGCTGGTGGTGCTCGACGTAGGCTTGCCCGACATCAACGGATTCGAGCTGTTCAAGCGCCTGCGCGAGGTCGCCGATGTGCCGGTGCTGTTCCTCACCGCGCGCAGCGACGAGATCGACCGTGTGGTGGGCCTGGAGCTCGGCGCCGACGACTACGTGCCCAAGCCGTTTTCGCCGCGCGAGCTGGTGGCGCGGGTGCGCACGATCCTGCGGCGCACCGCGAAGACAGCCGCCATGCCGGCGCCGGCGCAGCTGCCCGCGACGCCGGTACAGATCGACGACGGCCGCCGGCAGATCCGCTTCTATGGCCGGCTGCTGGAGCTGTCGCGCTATGAATACGGTCTGTTGAAGACTCTCGCCTCGCGGCCCGGGCATGTGTTCACCCGCGACACCCTCCTCGAACGTGTGTGGGACGACCCCGGCGACAGCCTCGACCGCACGGTCGACGCGCATGTGAAGACCCTGCGCGCCAAGCTGAAGCTCGTCGCGCCGCAGCTCGACCCGATCCGCACGCACCGGGGCACGGGGTATGCGCTGGCCGAGGACTTGCCCGCGACGCTCGCGTGACGAAGCGCACCCGCATCTTCATCGGCATCCTGCTCGCTTATGCCGTCGGGGTCGGCGTGCTGCTGTACCGGCTGATCGGCGACATCGATCCGCGCTACCGCGAGTCGGCCGAGGAGTCGCTGGTTGAGACGGCCTACCTGCTGTCGTCCACCATCGAAGCGGCATCGCACGACGGCGTGCTGCGCGCCGACACGCTGCGGCCGGTGTTCGAGTCGCTCTACGCGCGCCGCTTCAAGGCCAACATCTTCGGCTTCGAGAAGACGCGGGTCGAACTGCGCGTCGTGGTGGTCGACCGCGGCGGGCGAGTCGTCTTCGATTCGCGCGGCCGCCAGGAGGGCGAGGACTTCTCGCAGTGGCGCGACGTGCGGCTTGCGCTCAGCGGCGCCTATGGCGCACGCACCTCGCCTGACGTCGGCGGCGTGCCGCACACCTCGGTGATGTACGTGGCCGCGCCGATTCGGGTTGCCGACGAGATCGTCGGCGCGGTCAGCGTGGGAAAGCCGGTGCAGAGTTTCGGCCAGTTCATCGACGCGGCGCGCCGCAAGACGCTGCTGGTCGGCGCCACCTCGGTGGTGGCGGTGCTGCTGCTCGCGGTGATCGTCTCGGTGTGGCTCGTGCGGCCGTTCGGCGTGTTCTCCGACTACGTGCGCTACGTGCGCGCGCAGCGCTCGATCAGCCTGCCACGGCTCGCCCGGCGCGCGCTCGGCGCGATCGGCGCGGCCTACGAGGAGATGCGCGATGCGCTGGCCGGGCGCAACTACGTGGCCGACTACGTGCAGACGCTGACGCACGAGGTGAAGAGCCCGCTGTCGGCCATTCGCGGCGCCGCCGAGCTGCTGCAAGAGCCGATGCCCGACGCCGACCGCGCGCGCTTCGTCGCCAATATCGCGCGAGAAACGCAGCGCATCCAGGAACTGGTGGACCGGATGATGGAACTCACCGCGCTCGAATCGCGGCGCAGCCTCGACGTCACCGCGCCGGTCGCGCTGCGCGCGCTGGTCGACGAGCTGGCGGCGAGCGCACGGGCGAGCGGCGCGGTGCGCGGTCTGCACATCGAGGTGCAGCCGGGCGACGATGCGCTGGTCGAAGGCGACGCCTTCCTGCTGCGCCGCGCGATCGCCAACCTGCTCGACAACGCACTCGAGTTCTCGCCGCAGGGGGGCACGGTGAGCATCGCCATCCGGCGGCAGCGGCGCAGTGCCCAGGTCAGCGTGCGCGACCACGGCCCGGGCATTCCCGACTACGCCGAAGACAAGGTGTTCGAGAAGTTCTATTCGCTCGCACGCCCGCAGTCGAAGAAGAAGAGCACCGGCCTGGGCCTGGCCTTCGTCAAGGAGATCGCCGAGCTGCACGATGGCCGCGCGACGCTGACCAACGCCCCCGACGGCGGCGCCGTCGCGACGCTCTCGCTGCCGCTGGCGGACTCCGCGCCGCGCTAAAGCCGCAGCGCACTTCACACGGACTTCACATCCGGCGCGGCGTCTTCGCTTTCGCTTCCTACTCGCTTCGCCTGCGGCTCGCATCCTGCCGTCCATGCCGCATCCGCGGCGCGATCCAGGAGGCCCGCCATGTCCTTGTTCCGCCACCCCCTGCGCCCGCTCAGCGCCACCGGCCGGGTGCTTTGGTGCGTCGTGCTGTCGCTGGCCGCGACGCTGCTGATGCTCGTCAGCCCGCCGACGCAGGCCGACGATGCCGACGCGGCACCCGCCGAGAGCCCGTACTTCTGGGTCGACAGCACCGACCCCGCGGTCGACCGACTGCCGCTGAAGTCGACGCGCGTCGACGTGCGCATCGCCGGGGTGATCGCCGACGTGACGGTGACACAGCACTACCGCAACGAAGGCCAGCGCGCGATCGAGGCGCGCTATGTGTTCCCCGGCTCGACCCGCGCCGCCGTGCACGCGATGAACGTTCGCCTCGGCGACCGGCTGCTCAGCGCGCGCATCAAGGAGAAGCAGCAAGCGCGCACCGAGTACGAGCACGCGAAGGCGCAGGGCAAGACGAGCGCCCTGCTTGAGCAGCAGCGGCCCAACGTGTTCGAGATGAACGTCGCCAACATCCTGCCGGGCGACGAGGTGGCGGTGGAGCTGCGCTACACCGAGCTGCTGACGCCGCAGGACGCGCAGTACGGCTTCGTGTTTCCGACCGTCGTCGGCCCGCGCTACAACAGCCCTCAGGGCGCCGCCGCGCGCGAGCGCTGGG
>CAJPFZ010000473.1 GCA_905339355.1 Burkholderiaceae bacterium | reverse complement strand
GCGCCAGGTGATCTTCCTCACCGACGGCGCCGTCGGCAACGAGGACGGCCTGTTCAAGCTGATCCAGGACAAGCTCGGCGACTCGCGCCTGTTCACCGTCGGCATCGGCTCGGCGCCCAACAGCCACTTCATGGGCAAGGCGGCGCAGACCGGCCGCGGCACCTTCACCTACATCGGCAAGATCGAGGAAGTGAAGGAGAAGATGGGCCAGCTCTTCGCCAAGCTCGAATCGCCGGTGCTGAAGGGCATCGACATCGCCTGGCCCGGCAGCGTCGAAGCCTGGCCAAAACGCGTACCGGATCTGTATCTCGGTGAACCCATCGTCGTTTCAGCTCTGCTGGACAAAGCCGAGGGCGAGATCCGCCTCTCCGGCCTGCGCGGCGATGCGCCGTGGCAGGCGACGCTGCCCTTGGCCTCCGCGCGTACGGGCAAGGGCATGGGCGTGCTGTGGGCGCGCGAGAAGATCCAGTCCCACATCGACAGCCTGCGCGATGGCGGCAAGGAGGAGGACGTGCGCGACGCGGTCGTCGACATCGCCCTCGCCCACCACCTCGTCAGCAAGTACACCAGCCTCGTCGCGGTGGACAAGACGCCGGTGCGCCCGAAGGAGGACGAACTCAAGTCCGGCGCCATCCCGACCAACCTGCCGGAAGGCTGGGAATACGGCAAGGTCTTCGGCGAGCTGCCGCAGGGCGCCACCGATTCGCGGTGGAACCTGCTGGCGGGATTCCTCAGCCTGCTGCTGGCGCTCGGGCTGTACTTCAGCGCGCGCCGGACGGCGGTTGCGCTGGGAGGTGTGAAATGACCGCGGGTTTACTCCCTCTCCCGCGCCTGCGGGAGAGGGCCGGGGAGAGGGTGGGCGGCCGTTTCCCCCTCACCCTGCCCTCTCCCCGGCGGGGAGAGGGGAAAGGCGGCGAAGACTGGCCGCTCGGCGTCGAATGCGCCTGGCCTGCCGCGATGCAGCCCGTGAAGACTGTGGGAGCGGCGTCCACGCCGCGATGGAAATCCCGCCTCCTCCACGCCGCCGCCCTCGTCGCCTTCTGCCTCGCCCTCTGGCAACTCGGCCAGGGTACGTACATCCAGGCCAAAGCCTGGCTCGCGCAGCTGCTCATCAAGCAGGCCTGGGCGCGCACGCTCGAAGGCGAGGTGCAGGCCAAGCCCTGGCCGTGGGCCGACACCTGGCCGGTGGCGCGCATCACGGTGCCCGGCCGCGACATCGAGCGCTACGTGCTCGCCGGCGCCAATGGCCGCAGCATCGCCTTCGGCCCCGGCCACGTCTTCGGCACGCCGCTGCCGGGCGAGACGGGCAACAGCGTCATCGGCGCCCACCGCGACACCCACTTCACCTTCCTGCGCGCGCTGCGGCCGGGCGAGGAGATCGTCGTGGCAAAGTCAGCCGCCACGACACGCCGCTACCGCGTCAGCAGCGCCGAGATCGTCGACAAGTCCGAGACGCGCGTGCTGGCGCAGCCGCCCGGCGAGACGCGCCTCACCCTCATCACCTGCTACCCCTTCGACGCCCTGCGCGCCGGCGGTCCGCTGCGCTACGTCGTCACCGCCCACGCCA
>CAJPFZ010000472.1 GCA_905339355.1 Burkholderiaceae bacterium | reverse complement strand
CCCTTCGCGGTGCTCCAGTGCCACGGCGATGGCCTCGCGCTGTCGCTCATTGGGCGGGGCGGTGATGCGCGCTTCGTAGGCATAGGCGGTCGCACGATAGCGGCCGGCCTTGAGGCCCTCGGCCAGGGCCTCTCTGAGCCGGCCCGTGCGCTGCTGCGCTACTGCCGGATCCGCCTCGCTGGATTCGCCCACCTCCACCGCCTCGCCCGCGCTCGTCATGCCGATCGCAAACGGCATGAACTCGCCATGCAGGCGCAGCATGCCCTGCGCCGCGGGCACGGCGGTGCGCAAGAGCGCCTCGGCGTCGGCGCGCCCCTTGCCGGCGGGCTGGGCGCCTGCGGCCGCGGCGAGCGGCAATGCGAGCAGCGCGATCGAGAGCGTGCGCCGGTTCAGCACACGGGCATCCGAGCGCGCTGCGGCGGGCGCTTGGCTCATCGGTAGAACGCTTCGACCTTGCCCTTCAGCTTGATCATCAGCGGCTTCCCCTTGCGATCGAGCGTTCGGCCGGCCGGCACCTTGACCCAGCCTTCGCTGATGCAGTACTCCTCGACGTCGAAGCGCTCCTTGTCGTTCAGGCGGATGCCGATCTCGTGTTCGAACACCGCGGGAACGTGGTGCGGGCTGGCGGGGTCGACCGACAGCCGGTCGGGCAAGTCGGGAGCGGATGCGGGCGCAGGTGCGGCTTCGTTCATGGGCGGCCTCGGTTCAATGGACAGCCTGCATTGTCCAGGACTCTCCGATCGGCGCCCGCGCCCTTGCGGCGCGCCGATCGGCCGGGGTCGCCCCGGAACCCGTCAGAGTTCAGCGGGCGGATGCTCCGGCCACTTGAGCGCCGGCGCCGAGAAGTTGCCCTTTCCGCGCTGGCCGTTGACGCTTTGCGTGTTCATCGCGAACAGCAGCGTGGCGTAGGCGACCGCGTCGGCATTCACGTCCAGCGCAACGTCGCTGTTGTTGGCGAAGGTGTCGCAGGCCTGGTGGTAGCAGGGGTCATAGGCCATGCCCGCGGTGCCCCCCCACAGGGCCGCCTCCTCGGCCGTCTTCACGCCTTCGGCGCCGGTGAACAGCCCCCCGGCGGGAATGCCCGCGACGATGAAGGGGCGGTAGTCGGAGCGGCCGCTGAAGTCGGTGCCCTTGAACGGGATTCCGCGCTGCGTGAAGTAGGCTTCGAAGGCCGCCTCGATCTGCGCCGACCCGCCCGGGCCCGGGCCGGCGCCGACGCCGTCGGAATCGTCGCCGTCGTAGATGAAGAACACGTGGTTGGGCGAGCCGATCATGTCGAAGTTGAGGTACAGCGCGATGCGCTCCCTCTCGGCCGGCAGCAGGCTGTTCACGTAGAACGTGGAGCCGACGAGCCCCGATTCCTCGGCACCCCACAGCGCGAAGCGCAGCTTGTTGCGCGGCTTGACCTTGGCCATCTGCACCGCGGTTTCGAGGATGGCGGCCGTGCCCGAGCCGTTGTCGTTGATGCCGGGCCCTTCGTTCACCGAGTCGAGGTGCGCGCCGACCATGACCACGTTGTTCGCATCGCCGCGCGGCGACTCGGCGATCACGTTGCTGGTGGTGGCCAGGCCGCGGAAGGTGCTTGTCTGCAAACGCAGCACGAGGCCTGGGGTCGCCGCCAACTGCTGCCCGACCGCCTGCGTCACCGAAGTCACGCCGATGTCCAGCGCGAAATCGTTGCCCAGCGTGCCGTTGATGACGCCGTCAATGTTGTTGTAGATGACGACGCCCACCGCGCCGGCCGCGTGCGCGTTGGTGGCCTTGATGGCGAACGTGCATCCGCCGCGGCTGACGAGGGCGATGTGCCCGGCCGGGAAGCCGGCGAAATCGCCCGCCTCGCATCCTGGCGTCGCATCGGCCGGCGGCGCCGCCAGCGCCGTCACCGGTGCCGTCACGTCGCCGCTGCCCGAGTACGACAGGATCTCGTTGGCGATCGGCCCGCCCGGTGCGGGGGCCACCTGCTCGAGCACAGCACGTGTGAGCTCGATGAAAGTCTGGAACTGGAACTCCTGCCGCGTCACCACGTAGCCTGCATCGCGGAACACCTGCTCGGCGTAGGCCGCGGACTGGTCGTAGCCGGTGGTACCGGACACGCGCGTGCCGTTGTTCGCGTCGGCAATCGCCTGCAATGCGGCCTGGTGGCGGCGCACGCCATCGAGCGTCACGCATTCGAGCAGCTTGTCGAAAGTGTTGTTGACGCGGTGGCCGCACGCCGCGGACGCGAGCGCGTGCGCCCGCTGCGGCGCGGCCGCCGCCGCGCTCTCGGTGCTGTCGTCGCCGCCGCCGCCGCAGCTCGCCAGCAGCAGTGTCGCGAGCACCGCACATGCACCCACCGGGCCGCGCACGATGCGCCGCCGCCGTTCGCCAGTTCGTTCCATGCTTGCTCCTGTCGCGTTGAGTGTTCGCCGAACCGCCAGGCCTGTGGACCAGGCCCTCGGGATCGGGCAGGCGCAGAGCGTGTCGAGGCAGCACGACGGTCGCCATCCCTAGCTTGTCGACGGCAGGGTGATGCGGGAGGACGCAGCCCAGTGGCCCCCGGCGGAGACCCCACTGCGCCTCGGGTTTCAGGCCGTCAGGCGCTCGGGCGACAGGTAATGCTGGCGGTAGGCCTCGAAGGGCATCGTGTCGCCGCTTTCGAGGCGCTGCTGCTCCAGCAGCGACTGCCGGGCCAGCTGCTCGAAGCGCTCCTGCACGCCCGGGTCGAACGGGCGCTGCATCAGCAGCTGCCGGCTGCGCTGCGAACACGCCGTGACGAAGCCGATGTGCGAACCGCCATGCGCGGCACGCATCGTGTCGAGCACCCGTGCCGACGGCAGGCGTTGTGGTTCGTGCAGCAGCCGCGCCGCCGCGTCGAGCGCGTCGGCATGTTCACGGCCGCCATGGGCGGCGTCCAGCGCCCGCGCGATCGGCGTGCATTGGTCGATCAGCTGTGCGCCCCACTCGGCGATCGTCGGCTGGTCGTCGCCGCGCTGCAGCCGCAGCCCGGGCTCGCGGCCGCGCTCGGCCGTCAGGTGCTGGTTGCGCGCAAGTGCGGCGATCTCCTGCGGCGTATCGGGCGGGCTGTGGGTGAGCAGGCAGTGCAGCAGGAAGACGTCGAGAAAGCGGATCGTCGCCGCGGCGATGCCCACCGGCTCGAACGGGTCGAGGTCCATGCAGCGCACTTCGACGTACTCGACGCCGCGCTCGCACAGCGCATGCAGCGGCCGCTCGCCGGGGCGGATCACGCGCTTGGGCCGGATCGTGCCGTAGAACTCGTTCTCGATCTGCAGCAAGGTGGTCGAGAGCTGGTTGTACTCGCCGCCGGGGTTGAGCACGCCGAGCGCCTCGTACGGCGGATAGGGCCGCGTGAGAGCGTCGTGCAGCGACGTGCCGTAGCTTTCGAGGCAGTTGTAGCTCACCGAGAGGCTGGCCTGCGCATCGCTCTGGTAGCCTAGCCTGCCCATGCGCAGCGACGTGGCGTGCGGCAGGTGCAGCGTGTCGCCGCCGAACGGCTGCAGCCGGTGCTCGCGCCCGGCGACGAAGCTCGCGCCCACGGCCGGCGATGCGCCGAACAGGTACAGCAACAAGAAGGAGTGGCGCCGGAAGTTGCGGATCAGCGCGAAGTAGTCGTCGTTCGACAACCGCGGCATCGACCAGTTGTAGTGGATGCCGGAGATGGTCTGCATGCGCCGTCCGTAGCGGTGGCCGAGGCCCATGCGGTAGACGCTCTTGGCGCGGCCGACGTTGGACGATCCGTACACGGCGATCGGGATGGTCTCGTCGACCGGCAGGTCGCAGGGCATGCTGCCGACCCACAGCAGCTCGTCGCCGATCTGGCGGTAGACGAACTGATGGATCTGCGTGAGCTCGTCGAGGCAGGCGCCGGCGCCTGCATGGACGCCGGTAATGAACTCCAGCTGCGACTCGCTGAAGTCGGTGGTGATGTGCGGATGCATCAACGCCGACCCGAGCGTCTTGGGATGCACGCTCAAGGCGAGCGTCCCGTCCGGGTGGGCGCGCAGGCTTTCCTTCTCGATCCCGCGCCGGATGCCGGCGAGCGCACCCTCAGGCAGGCGGCTCAAGCGTTGTTGCAGGTTCGTCAATCCCGGTCTCCTGTTGTCGTCGGCCGGTGCGGCCACCGGCACCGCGGCCATGAAGCGCCGCGGGTCCCGAAGCGCGCATTGTCAGGCGAATGCCGCCCCGTGGCGGCACTGGGGACTTGCCCGCTGGTTTGCCCTTGTATCGCGCTGCAGCGGCTTGCTGCGCTTTGGACTCGTGACTACGATGCGCGCTTTGCGCTTTTGCCGCACACGTCATGAACCATCCGCTGAGCTGCCGCTGCGGCAGATTGAAGGGCCAGGTGAGCCATGCACGAAGGGCGATGCGTCTCGTTTGCTACTGCAAGGACTGTCAGGCCTTCGCGCACTTCCTGGGCCGGCCCGGCGAGGTTCTGGATGGCATGGGCGGGACGGACATCGTGGCGACCCGCCCCGCGTTCGTGAGCTTCAGCGAAGGCACCGACGCGCTCGCCTGCATGTCGCTCTCGCCGAAGGGCATGCTTCGCTGGTACGCAAGCTGCTGCAATACGCCGATCGGCAACACCTCGCGCGACTTCAAGGTCGCACACGTGGGCCTGATCCACAGCTGCCTGGCGGATCGGTCGCACCCCCTCGACAGCTCCTTTGGTCCGGTGCGCATGCGCGCGGGAATCAGGAGCGCCCGGGGCAAGCCGCCGTCGACGGCGATCGGCAGCGCCTTCTCCATCGCGCGCCTGCTGGCGGCGCTCGCGGGGGCGCGCCTGAACGGCAGCTACAGGCTCACTCCGTTTTTCGGGCCGCAGGGGGGCGTGCCGGTGGCGGCACCCAAGGTGCTCACGCTCGAAGAACGCGAGCAGCTGATGAGCACGGCCTGATTCTCGGCCACACGCGCGATTTCGTGCGGCCCGCTTCAATCGCCGAGCAGCTCGCCGATCGGTTTGAGGTCTTCGACGCGGTCGCACACCGCCTTCATGGTCATGAGGATCGGCACGCCGAGGATCAGGCCCCACCCGCCCCAGAGCCAGCCCCAGGCCAGCACGCCGACGAAGATGACCACCGGGCTCATGCGGCTGGCGCGGCTGGTGAGCCACGGCGTGAGCAGGTAGCCTTCGAGCGTCTGGATCACGAGCGAGGCGCCGCCGATGCCCATCGCCATCTCGACGTTGCCGAATTGCAGGAAGCCCACCAGGGCCGCGCCGCCGGTGACCAGTACCGCGCCGATGTAGGGGACGAAGTTGAGCACGCCGGCGAGCACGCCCCACACCGCTGCGTGCTCGACGCCCATCCACATGAACACGAGCCAGGTGACGAGCCCGACCAGTGTGCTCGTGAAGATCTGCACCAGCAGGTAGCGCTCGATCTGCTGCGTGATCTCGTCAAGCACCTGCACGGTGATCTTCTTCTGCGCGAAGGTCGGGCCGGCAAGCGCGACCATCTTGCGGCGGAAGCTGTCGCCGGAGGCGAGGATGAAGAACACCAGAAAGCTGACCACCACCACCTGCCCCACCAGCGCGAGCAGGCCCAGCGTGCCGGTCCACAGGTAATCCTTGATGTTGAAGCGTGGCTTCTCGATCACGACGCGGGTCGCGCCGCGCGGGCCGGCCGCGCGCGGGCCGGTTTCTTCGGCGGCCTGCTCGAGCTGCGTGGCGGCCATTTGCACCTGGTCGATCGGGCTCGGGGCCCGGTCTCGCGAGCGCATCGCCTGGCGCAGCTTCTGCGTCGCCTTCGGCAGCGATTCGATCAGCTCGTTGGCATCGTCGGCCAGCGAATACACGATCCCGACGGCACCGCCGAGCAGACCGACGATGAGGATCGCCGCGCTGATCGCCCGCGGCACCCGCCAGCGAACGAGCCGCTCGACGATGGGCGACAGCGCATAGCTGAACATCACGCCGACCATCACCGGGATCAGCACCGCGCTCGCCCAGTGCAGTGCGAAGATGGTGCCAAGCACCGCCAGCACTGCCAGCGAAACGCTGCGCACGTCCACCGGCGCGTCCAGCGTGCGCTGCTCCGGCGCCGGCGGCTCGCGTGGCGGAGTCGGCGCCGGCGGCGGTGCCGGCGGGGGTGGTGGCGGCGCCGTCGGCCCGTGCGGCTCGCCTTGCTGCGGCGTACTCATTGCTGCACCCTTGTGCTTACACGGCGGGGGCCGCCAAGCGGTGATTCCATTGCTGCTCCTCGGGTAGGGCACTGTAGCGGGCATCGCCGCGTGGATGCTCAGGCAGAACCCGCTGGAGCACTCCCCGATTGCCTGACATGCTGATTGGAGTACCGTCGCGCTGGGCACATCGGCATGAGCCCCTGGCGGCGGCCGGCGAACACATCAACGACGCCAGGCAGACCTGACGCTGGCGCGACCATAGAATTTTGATGCCCCACCGTCTTCTTCGAGCCACGATCAGATGTCTGCGTCCTGCTGTTCCTGCCCGCCGCCTTCCGTCGACCCGGCGTACCGCCGCGCCCTGTGGGTGGCGCTGGTCGTCAATGCGGCGATGTTCTTCGTCGAGGTCGCGGCCGGCTGGCGTGCCGGCTCGCTGTCGCTGCTCGCCGATGCGATTGACTTCTTCGGCGACGCCGCCAACTATGGCCTGTCGCTCGCGGTGCTCGCGATGTCAGTGCAGGTGCGCGCGCGTGCGGCGCTGGTCAAGGCCGCATGCATGGCCGCGTTCGGCGTCTACGTGCTGGGGCGTGCCGCATGGGCGCTGCAATCCGGCGCGCCACCCGAGCCGCTGACGATGGGTGTGGTCGCCTTGCTGGCGCTGGCCGCCAACGCCGGCGTGGCGATGATGCTGTACCGCTACCGCGCCGGCGACGCCAACATGCGTTCGGTGTGGATCTGCTCGCGCAACGATGCCATCGGCAACGTCGCGGTCGCACTGGCCGCCGTCGGCGTGTTCGGCACCGGCAGCGCCTGGCCCGATCTCGCCGTCGCGGCGGTGATGGCCAGCCTCGCGCTGACGGGTGCTGCGAGCGTGCTCAAGCAGGCGCGGCTGGAACTCGCGCCGGCTGCCGCGCAGCGCTGAAGGAGACGGCGCCGATCCACCCGGTGACGGCACAATCGCGCAAGCCCGCGCGGCACCGGCTGGAGACAACGCATGCCATCGTCACCGCTACCGCCCATGCCGACGACCGCACCGGGCTCGGCGCGCCCGCGATGGCGGCGCGTCGCCGGCCGCGGCGTGTGGACCCTTTTCGTGGTCGCCTTGGCGGCGGCGGCGGGCCTCGTCCTCGGTCCCGCCCAGCGCAGCGAGCCGCCGCCGAGCGCCGAGCAGCTGCGCCGGCACTTTGAAGCGAGCCTGCGCTGGATGAAGGTCCACGAAGAGCGTGTCCTCGCCGACGGCAACCCGATGCTCTGGCGCATGGTGCGCGACGCGGCGGCGCTGTCGGGCGACGCCACGCTGTCGGACATGGTGCGCCGGCATCGCGAGCGCTACTTCACACGCGCGCCGGTCGACGCCTGGGTGCTGATGCTCGACCCGGCGGCCACTCCCTCCGCGGCGCTGCCGAGCGGCCTCGCCCGCCTGCCCGAGTACATGAAGCTGATGGCCTACGGGCTGACCTGCGACGGCGCGCTCGGCGCGACCGAGGTGGTGAGCCGGCAACTGAGGCCGAACTACTGCAGCACGTTCGCTGCAAGGCGGGTTCTGCGCCAGTCGAAATGCGCGACGCATCAACTGGCCGGCGTGATGCTGATGGCGCAACGCGGCTGCGGCGATCCTGCGCGCGTGGCGGCCTTGACGCAGGCTTTGCAGGATCGTGTGGTCGAAGAACTGTCGCTCGACTTCGTCGTGCGCGACGAACACCTGCAGCGCGTGCTGATGCTCTACTGGACCGGGGCACCCGAACGCGTGAAGCCGGTGTGGCTGAACCGGCTGCTGCGCGCGCAACAGCCCGATGGCGGCTGGTTCTACGAAGCCGACCTGTCGGGCTGGCTGCCGGGTCGAGCGCCGCCCGCGAGTACCGATTTCCATGCGACAGCTCAGGGCCTGCTGGTGATCGCGATGGCTTTGCAGCAGGGCGAGGCAGCCCTTGGCCGCGCTCCCCAGAACCGCCCGTGAGGTGATGACGATGAAGATCTCGCTGCTGTCCGACCTGCATCTGTCGATGCACCCCATCGACGCGCCCCGAACCGACGCCGACGTGGTGGTCATCGCCGGCGACCTTGGCCGCCCGGTGCCGGCGATCGCCTGGGCGTCGCAGTTCGACGTGCCGACGCTCTTCGTCGCGGGCAACCATGAGTTCTACGGGTCGGACCTGGTGAGCGCGATGGCGCAGCTGCGCGAGCTTGCGCGCGGCACCGGCGTGCGGGTGCTCGAACGCGGCGAGTGGCGGCACCAGGGCGTGCGCTTCCTCGGCTGCACGCTGTGGGCCGACCACCGCTTGCACACCGACGCCACGCAGCGCGAGCTGGGGTTGCAACGCGCGGTGGAACTGGTCCACGACTTCTCGCGCATCGGCGTCGCGCCGGATTTCGAGCAGCGCTTCTCGCCCGCGGTGTCGCGGTTGCTGTTCGACCACTCGGTGGCGTGGCTGGAGGAGCGTTTCGCCGAGCCGCACGACGGCCCGACGGTCGTCGTCACGCACTTCGCGCCGTCGCGCGGCAGCATCCACCCGCGCTTCGAAGGCTCGCTGATCAACGCCTGCTTCGTCAGCGACCTGCAGCCGCAGATCGAGCGCTGGCAGCCCGCGCTGTGGCTGCACGGCCATACGCACGACAGTTTCGACTACCGCATCGGCGCGACACGCGTGGTCGCCAACCCGCGGGGTTACGCGCCGAAGGGCAAGATCGAGAACGAACGTTTTGATCCGGCGCTGGTGATCGAGATTTGAGGCGCTGCGGTGGAGGAATCCGGTCACCAGCTTTCGCGAACAAGCCCGTTCGCCCTGAGGTATCGAAGGGCCGGTTGAGGATATGGAAGCCCTTGGGGTGACATGCGGGTTCATCCTTCGATACCTCAGGACGAACGGGTTCGAGGATGCAAGTTCGGCCGGCGCTGCTGCCGGCCGTCGCTACCTTCACGGCCGCGCCTGGTCCGGCTGGCTGTAGTCGCACACGCCCTGCGGGAAGATCTGATTCAGCTTCGCCACCGCCGCCGCATCCGGGATCCACGGCATGTAGGTGCCATCCTGCAGCGCCGTCTGCACCGGCTTCAAGGCGCACTTGTAGATGCCTCCCTCGATCGGCGCCCCCGCCACGATGCGCGAGGTGCCGAACAGCGGGAAGGCGAGCGTGCACGCACCCTTGGGCTTGTCGTCGATGATGCCGTCCCACACCGTCGGCCCCGCATGCATCAGCTGGCCGTTGACGTCGAAGCAGCTGTCGACCGCGCGCGCCGGCCGGTTCTGCGCCACGCTCAAGTGCGGGTTGGCGCGGATGTTGGCCATCCACTCGTCCATCACCGCCAGCGCGTCCAGCGACTGGCTCGCCTTCGGCTGGCCGGGCATCGTGTCGGTGAACCAGATCACGAGGTGGTCGCTCGTGCCCATCTTCTGCAGCACGCGCTTGCGCACCGCGAACGACTGGTGCACGTTGTGCATGTCCAACTCGCGCTCCATGTACTGGCGGTGGTCGATGGTCGGCAGCGGGATGTGCCCGCCGAACACCATGCCCGAGGTGTAGGCCGCGCGCATCGCGAGCGGGTCGCCCTCGGTGCGCGGCGCGGGAACGTCCGGCGCCGGCGCGAGGTTCATGTTGCGCTTGCTCCAGGGGTCGAACAGCGCCGGGTTGCCAACCACCATCGCCGGCGTGATGCCGGGAAGAAGCGGAAAGCCTTCCTGCACCATCTGCTTCGGCTGCTTCCAGCCGCCGACCTTGAAGTTCACGTCGAGGAACTCGGCCGGCGTGATGCCGCCCTGCTTGAGCGACTGCAAGCCATATTGCACGCCGACGTTGTCCCACGTGGTGCGCGGCTGGCCTTCGCCGTCGACGCCGTAGATGTTGCGCAGGTCGTCGTAGTGGGTCCAGTGGATGCTGGCGATGTCGCTTTGCGGCAGGTAGTGCTGCTGGTTGGGCGCCTGGCCGTACAGCGGGTTCATCACCAGCGCCGACAGCCCGCGCCATGACTTCACGCATTCGGTCGAGCCGGTGCTCATGCTAGTGCCCGCCAACCCGATCAGCGGCTTGAGCTGCGACATCGGGTCGATCACCGCCGGCTCGGCGTTGAAGCCCACCAGCAGCGTGCGCGCCTTGGCCTGCTGCCAGCGCGGGTTGGCGCTGTCGGTCACGTCCATGTAGTGCTCGAGCAGCTCGCAGTCGCCGACGTGGATGGTCTGCGTGACCATGTCGGGGTACGACTGCACCGGCAGGGCCGCATCCAGCACGCCGGGGTTGTTCTGCGCAATGATGTACTGCTGGATCGCGCCGCCCGAGCCACCGAGGCCCACGGTGTACAGCGGCACGCCGTAGCGCTCGACGAAACGCTCCTTCGTCATCATCGCGGTCTCGCCCGCGACCTGCAGGTTGTAGTGCGTGCCGGTGTTGTTGCCGCTCGAATGCACGATCGCGTGGCCCATCTTCAGCACGTCGGGGTCGAGCGAGCGGCTGTGCACGGTACCCTGCGAATGGCCGATCGCCACGCCGCCCTGGAAGTAGTACTCGAGCCGGCCGTTCCACAGGCTGGTGTCGGGCTGCGCCGGGCTCTCGCCGCGCGGCGCGAGCATCGCAAAGCTGTAAAGGAAGCGGTTGATCGAGCCGACTTCGCGGCGCACGACGAAATCCACCGTGCGGCCGTCGGCGAGCGTCACCTGCGTCATGTCGGCCGGCGTCGAGCCATCGCCCGGCAACGGTTTCCAGCTGTTGTTCGCCGCGCGGTACAGGTAGGTAACGACGCTGTCGATGCTGCAATTGCGGCTGTAGCCGACGACGTTGTTCAGCGCGTCGCGCACCGCATAACCGGGCTGGGAGGCCGAATCGATCTTGGGCTGCAGACCGAGCTGGCTGGTCGTGCAAACGAAGGGATGCTGCTGCGGGCCGGAGAACATGGGCCCGGTGATCGGGTGGTTGGTGAGCCGCAGCGAGGCTGCCACGCCCTTGCCCTTCTTGTGGCGCACTTCGAGCGTGTTCTCGCCGACGACGAAGCCGCTCACCACGCCCTCCAGCCGATGGCCGTCCGAAGCGAGCGTGTGCGCCGTCTTCACGCCGTTGATCCAGATTTCCAGCTTGTCGTGCAGGCCCGGCGCGGCGCGCACCTCGATGCGCGCATCGCCGCC
>CAJPFZ010000471.1 GCA_905339355.1 Burkholderiaceae bacterium | reverse complement strand
TTCGACCATGTGGCGGTCCTGCCCTGCGCCGACTACAGCGGCTTCGTCGCCGTGGTGAAGGCCTACCTCTACACGCTGCCAGGCATCGTGCCGCGGCACGGCGCGGTGGCGATCGCGAACCCGATCGAAGGCGACTGGGTGCGCATGACCAACCGCGACTGGGCGTTCTCGATCCAGGACGCGCAGCGCCAGCTGCACCTGAGCACGCTGCTCGTGGTCAACAACTTCACCGCGCTGGCGATGGCCTTGCCGCGCGTCGGGCCCGAAGGCCGGCTTCAGATCGGCGGCGGCGAGGCGCAGGCCAACGGCGTCATCGGCCTGCTCGGCCCAGGCACCGGCCTCGGCGTGTCCGGGCTCATCCCCACCGGCGACCGCTGGACCGTGCTCGCCACCGAGGGCGGCCACGTCAGCTTCGCGCCGACCGACGAACGCGAGCTGCGCGTGCTGCAGTACGCCTGGAAATCGATGCACCGCGTCTCGGCCGAGCGTGTGGTCTCCGGTCCGGGCATTGAGCTGATCTACCAGGCGTTGAGCGAGGGCCAGCCCGACGCCGAGCGCCACCTCAGCGCGGCCGACATCGTGCAGCGCGCTCTGCACCACCTCAACCCGACCTGCAGCGAAACCATCGAATGCTTCTGCGGCATGCTCGGCACGATGGCCTCGGACCTCGCGCTGACGCTCGGCGCAACCGGCGGCATCTACGTCGGCGGCGGCATCGTGCCGCGCCTCGGGGAGCTGTTCGCACAGTCGCCGTTTCGCGAGCGCTTCGAGGCCAAGGGACGCTTCAGCGCCTTCGTCGCGCGCATCCCGACCTATGTGCTGACGGCTGAGAACACCTGCTTCCTCGGCGTGTCGTCGCTGCTCGCCGATCACGTGCCCGACCACGACGGCGGCAACCCGCTGCTCGACCGTGTGCGCTCCGCCTCCGAAGGGCTGTCACCGGCCGAGAAGCGGGTGGCGAACTTCGTGCTCGACAACCCGCGAACCGTGCTCAACGACCCGATCGCGGTGATCGCGCAAGGTGCCGAGGTGAGCCAGCCGACGGTGATCCGCTTCTGCCGATCGCTGGGTTTTCAGGGCCTTGCGGACTTCAAGCTCAAGCTCGGCTCGGGTTTGACGGGAACGCTGCCTGTGCAGCGCACGCAGGTGCGGCGACAGGACGGCATCGCCGACCTGTGCGCCAAGGTGCTCGACAACACGATCTCGGCGATCGTGCAGTTCCGCGAGTCGCTCAACGTCGAGTCGGTCGACAAGGCGATTGCCCTGCTGCGCGAGGCGCGCCGTGTCGAGTTCTACGCAATGGGCAACTCGGCGGTCGTTGCGCTTGACGCGCAGCACAAGCTGTTCCGCTTTCGCATCCCCTCGGTGGCGCACACCGACGCGTCGATGCATTCGATGGCCGCCGAACTGCTGGGCCCGAACGACCTCGCGGTCTTCATCTCGAGCTCGGGGCAACCGCCCGAGCTGGCGCGCGCCGCCGCGCATGCGCTGGAGCGCGGCGCGTCGGTGATCGCGATCACCGCGAGCCAGTCGCCGCTCGCGCGCAAGTCCACCGTCTGCATCGCGGTCGACCACGGCGAAGACAGTTCGAGCTTCGTCTCGATGATCTCGCGCATCCTGCACCTGCTGGTGGTGGACATGATGTCGGTCGGGCTGGCGGTTCGCCGCACGCCCGCCGTCGGTCCGGGCCCGGCCCACGGCAGCGACGCCGCGGAAGGCCAGGTGCAGCCGTCGCCCGGTGTGCTGATCTCACATATCGGCTGAGTAGCCGGGTCGCGTTCAGCTCAGTCAGGCTTGACGCAATCGACGTAGTACGTCCGGCCGCTGTCGCCTTCGTCTTCCACCAGGCCGTGCACGTCGGTGTCGAAACCGGGGAAGGCCGCGTTGAACTGGCGCGTGAAGCGCAGGAAGTCGACGATCTTGCGATTGAAGCGCTCGCCCGGAATCAGCAGGGGAATGCCCGGCGGGTACGGCGTCAGCAGCGAAGTGGTGATGCGGCCTTCGAGTTCGTCGATCGGCACGCGTTCGGTCTTGCGGTGAGCGATGTAGGCGAAGGCATCGGTCGGCTTCATCGCCGGGTGCAAGTCCGACAGGTACATCTCGGTCGTCAGGCGTGCGATGTCGCCCTTGGCGTACATCGCGTGGATGTCCTGGCACAGGTCGCGCAAGCCGCGGCGCTCATAGCGCGGGAAGGCGGCCACGAACTCGGGCAGCACGCGCCCCATCAGGGCGTTGCGGTCGTAGTCGTCCTTGAACTGCTGCAGCGCGGTCAGCAGCGTGTTCCAGCGGCCCTTGGTGATGCCGATGGTGAACATGATGAAGAACGAGTACAGGCCCGTCTTCTCCACCACGACCCCGTGTTCCGCGAGGTACTTGGTGACGATGCTGGCCGGGATGCCGGTCTTGGCGAACTTGCCCGTCACGTCCAGCCCCGGCGTGATGATGGTGCTCTTGATCGGGTCGAGCAGGTTGAAGCCTTCGGCCAGGTTGCCGAAGCCGTGCCATTTTTCGCCCGCCTTGAGGATCCAGTCGGCGCTCTTGCCGATGCCTTCGGGGGCGAGCTTGTCCGGGCCCCAGACGGTGAACCACCAGTCCTTGCCGAACTCCTTGTCGACCTTGCGCATTGCGCGGCGGAAGTCGAGTGCCTCGAGGATGCTTTCTTCCACCAGCGCCGGCCCGCCCGGCGCCTCCATCATCGCCGCCGCCACGTCGCACGACGCGATGATCGCGTACTGCGGGCTCGTGGACGTGTGCATCAGATAGGCCTCGTTGAACAGGTGCCGGTCGAGCTTGCGGTTCTGGCCGTCCTGCACCAGCACCTGCGAGGCTTGGCTGATGCCGGCCAGCAGCTTGTGGGTCGACTGCGTCGCGAAGACGAGCTGGTCCTTGGGGCGCGGGCGCTGCCGGCCCATCGCGTGGTACTCGCCGTAGAAGCTGTGGAACGCCGCGTGCGGCAGCCACGCTTCGTCGAAGTGCAGCGTGTCGATGTAGCCGTCGAGCGTGTGCTTGATCGTCTCGGTGTTGTAGAGCACGCCGTCGTAGGTGCTCTGCGTGAGCGTGAGGATGCGCGGCTTGACCGTCTTCGGGTCGACGCCGGCGAGCAGCGGGTTGGCGGCGATCTTGCGCTCGATCGTCTCGCGCGAGAACTCGCTCTGCGGGATCGGCCCGATGATGCCGTAGTGGTTGCGCGTGGGCGTCAGGAACACCGGTATCGCACCCGTCATGATGATCGAGTGCAGGATCGACTTGTGGCAGTTGCGGTCGACCACCACCACGTCGCCCGGCGCCACCGAGTGGTGCCACACCATCTTGTTCGAGGTGCTCGTGCCGTTGGTGACGAAGAAGCAGTGGTCGGCGTTGAAGATGCGCGCGGCATTGCGCTCGCTCGCGGCCACCGGACCGGTGTGGTCGAGCAGCTGGCCCAGCTCCTCGACGGCGTTGCACACGTCGGCGCGCAGCATGTTCTCGCCGAAGAACTGGTGGAACATCTGGCCGACGGGGCTCTTCAGGAAGGCCACGCCCCCTGAGTGGCCGGGGCAATGCCAGGAGTACGAGCCGTCCTGCGCGTAGTCCATCAGCGCGCGGAAGAACGGCGGCGCGAGCGAGTCGAGATAGCTCTTGGTCTCGCGGATGATGTGGCGGGCCACGAACTCCGGCGTGTCCTCGAACATGTGGATGAAGCCGTGCAGCTCGCGCAGGATGTCGTTCGGGATGTGCTGCGAGGTGCGCGTCTCGCCGTAGAGATAGATCGGGATCTCGGCATTCTTGAAGCGGATTTCCTTGATGAACTTGCGCAGGTTCAGCACCGCGGGGTCCACGTCGGGGCCGCCGATGAACTCCTCGTCGTCGATCGACAGGATGAAGGCGCCCGCCCGGCTTTGCTGCTGGGCGAACTGCGAGAGGTCGCCGTAGCTCGTGGCGCCGAGCACCTCGAAGCCCTCTTTCTGTATCGCGTCGGCGAGTGCGCGGATCCCCAGGCCGGAGGTGTTTTCCGAGCGGAAGTCCTCGTCGATGATGACGATCGGGAAGCGGAAACGAAGCATGACGGACTCGCGGCGTGCACAGTGAAAGAGCGCGCAAGTGTAGGACTGTTCGCGCTCGCCCGGCCTGCGTTCGCGCATCCACGACAGCTGCGCCGGCGCCTTGCGCACGCCCTACACTGCCGCCACGAACGCGGCTCCCTGCCGCTGGGAGAACGAATGGACCTTTCCGCAGCGACTGTCTGGTGGGTGCTGGCCGGCGTGGCGGTGGCCGCCGAGCTCACCACCGGCACCTTCTACCTGCTGATGGTGGCGCTCGGCCTGGCCGCAGCCGCCGTGGCCGCCCACCTGGGGCTTGCGATCGGCGCGCAGCTCGTCGTCGCCGCCTTGGTCGGCGGCGGGGCCACGGCGCTGTGGCATTGGCGCCGCGCCAGCCAGCCGCGCTCGAAGCCGGCCCGCGAGAACCGCGACGTTAATCTGGACATCGGCGAACTCGTGCAGGTTGCCGCTTGGGAGCCCGACGGCACGGCGCGCATTCCGTACCGAGGCAGCACCTGGACGGCCCGCCTCGTGCCGGGCGCCGTGCCCGCGCCCGGCCCCCACCGCGTGACCGCGGTCGAAGGCAACTGGCTCGTGCTCGCACCGGCCCCCACATCTCCTACCTGAGGATCACCTCCATGCAAGATTCGCTGCTTCCGTTCGTCATCGCCATCATCGCGGTGATCTTCATCGTCCAGACGTTCAAGATCGTGCCGCAGCAAAACGCCTGGGTGGTCGAGCGCCTGGGCAAGTACGACCGCACCTTGACGCCGGGGCTCAAGTTCGTCGTGCCCTTCATTGAGCGCGTGGCCTACAAGCACTCGCTCAAGGAGGTGCCGCTGGACGTGCCGAGCCAGGTTTGCATCACCAAGGACAACACGCAGCTGCAGGTCGACGGCATCATCTACTTCCAGATCACCGATCCGATGCGCGCGAGCTATGGCTCGAGCAACTACATGTTCGCGATCACTCAGCTCGCGCAGACGCTGCTGCGCTCGGTGATCGGCAAGATGGAACTCGACAAGACCTTCGAGGAGCGCGACGCGATCAACGCCTCGGTGGTCAACGCGCTCGACGAGGCCGCCACCAACTGGGGCGTCAAAGTGCTGCGCTACGAGATCAAGGACCTCACGCCGCCGGCCGAGATCCTGCGCTCGATGCAGGCCCAGATCACGGCGGAACGCGAGAAGCGCGCGCTGATCGCCGCCTCCGAAGGCCGTCGCCAGGAGCAGATCAACATCGCCACGGGCGAGCGCGAGGCCTTCATCGCGCGCTCCGAGGGCGAGAAGCAGGCCGAGATCAACAA
>CAJPFZ010000470.1 GCA_905339355.1 Burkholderiaceae bacterium | reverse complement strand
CACCCGCTGGCCGGCGTGCTGTCGGCCTACGGCATGGGCCTTGCGGACCAGAGCGTGATGCGCGAGGCGGCGATCGAGCAGCCGCTCGCGACCTCGCTCGCCGCGGTGACCGAGCGGCTCGATGCGCTCGCTGCCGATGCCGAGGGCGAGCTGCGCCGGCAAGGCGTGAGCGGCGGCCGGGTGCACCTGCACCGGCGCGTGCACGTGCGCTACGAAGGCACCGACTCGGCGCTCGTGGTGCCGTTCGGCAGCGCGGTCGAGATCCAGTCCGGCTTCGAGGCGGCCTACCGCCAGCGCTTCGCCTTCCTGATGCAGGAGCGGCGGCTGATCGTCGAGGCGGTTTCGGTCGAGGCTGTGGGCGCCGGCGATGCGCCCGCGGAGCCACGGCTGCCGACGGTGGGCGAGCAGGGCGCGCCGGTGGCCGAGACGGTGAAGCTGTTCAGCGGCGGGCGTTGGTGGGATGCCGCGCTGATCGTGCGCGAACAAACGCAGCCGGGCCAGTTCATCGACGGGCCGGCGATCATCGCCGAGAAGAACGCGACGACCGTCATCGAACCCGGCTGGCGCGCGCGCGTGACCGAGTTCGACCACCTGGTGCTCGAACGCTCGCAGCCGCGCGAGGCGCGACGCGCCATCGGCACCACGGTCGATCCGGTGATGCTGGAGGTCTTCAACAACCTCTTCATGAACATCGCCGAGCAGATGGGGTTGCAGCTGCAGAACACCGCCTACTCCGTGAACATCAAGGAGCGGCTGGACTTCAGCTGCGCGCTGTTCGATGCGCAAGGCAACCTGATCGCCAACGCACCGCACATGCCGGTGCACCTCGGCTCGATGAGCGAGTCGATCAAGACGGTGATCCACAAGAACGCCGGACGCATCCAGGCCGGCGACGTGTTCGTGCTCAATGACCCGTACCACGGCGGCACGCACCTGCCCGACGTGACGGTGGTGACGCCGGTGTTCGACGAAAAGGGCGAGGGCATCCTGTTCTACGTCGGCTCGCGCGGCCACCACGCCGACATCGGCGGCATCACGCCCGGCTCGATGCCGCCGTTCTCGACGCGCATCGAAGAAGAGGGCGTGCAGATCGACAACGTGAAGCTGGTCGACGGCGGCCGGCTGCTCGACCAGGAGATGCTCGCGCTGCTGCGCTCGGGGCCGCATCCGTCGCGCAACCCGGAGCAGAACCTCGCCGACCTGAAGGCGCAAATCGCCGCCAACGAAAAGGGCGTGCAGGAGCTGCGCAAGATGGTCGCGCAGTTCGGGCTCGAGGTCGTGCAGGCCTACATGCGCCACGTGCAGGACAACGCCGAGGAGTCGGTGCGGCGCGTCATCACGAAGCTGAAGGACGGCGAATTCACGCTGCCGCTGGACAACGGCGCGCGCATCCAGGTCGCGATCAAGGTGAACGTGGCGGATCGCAGCGCGGTGATCGACTTCACCGGCACCTCAGACCAGCTCACCAACAACTTCAACGCGCCCAAGGCGGTGTGCATGGCGGCGGTGCTGTACGTCTTCCGCACGCTGGTCAACGACGACATCCCGCTCAATGCCGGCTGCCTGAAGCCGCTGCAGGTGATCGTGCCCGAGGGCTCGATGCTCAACCCGCGGCCGCCCGCCTCGGTGGTGGCCGGCAACGTCGAGACCTCGACGTGCATCACCAACACGCTGTACGGCGCCCTGGGGGTGATGGCCTCGGGCCAGTGCACGATGAACAACTTCACCTTCGGCAACGCGCAATACCAGTACTACGAGACGATCTCCGGCGGCTCGGGCGCGGGGCCCGACTTCGACGGCACCAGCGTCGTGCAGACGCACATGACCAACTCGCGCCTCACCGATCCCGAGGTGCTGGAGTTCCGCTTCCCGGTGCGGCTCGACAGCTACGAGATCCGCAAGGGCTCGGGCGGGGCGGGGCTGCACCGTGGCGGTGACGGCGGCATCCGCCGGGTGCGCTTCCTGGAGCCGATGACGGCGTCCATCCTGTCCAACGGCCGCCACCGCGGCGCCTTCGGCATGGCCGGCGGCGAGGCCGGGAAGCCGGGGGTGAACCGGGTCGAGCGTGCGGACGGCAGCGTGCTGCTGCTCGACCACATTGGCTCGACCGAGATGGCGCCGGGGGACGTGTTCGTCATCGAGACGCCGGGAGGCGGGGGCTACGGTTCACCTTGAGGATGGCTGACCCTGGGAGCGTCGCTGGTATCTCATTGGTAACAACTGGTACTTAAGTGGTTATACCAGTCGACTGATTGGTATGGTTCGCGCGATATTCGCCGAACCAGACGCCTCCATCGACGATGTGGTCACGCGGGCCGTCTGGATATTCCGGTGCGCCACGGCGCACCGGCCCAGGGACCCGTCCGCCACGGAGATGGACTGATGCAAAAAGCCAACCCCGCGCGCAGCCACAAACTGCGCCTGCTCTGCGCTCTCTCGGCTGCCTTCGCGGCCACCGCGATCTACGCGGCCTATCCGGCCTGGCAGCCGGACACCTTCTACCGCGCCGGCACGATGGTGTCGTACCAGGGGCGCGACTACCAGGCGCTGGTCGACCAGACCGATTACACCGGCACCGGCTGGAACCCCACCAACACCAGTCTGTGGAAGGACATTGGGTCGAGCAGCGACACCCCACCGCCGCCTGCACCTGCGCCGTCGCCTGCACCCGCGCCTGCGCCGACACCGGCGCCAGCCCCTGCGCCGGCTCCCGCTCCCGCACCCGGCTGCGCACCGGCATGGAGCAGCAGCAGCGTCTACACCGGCGGACAGGTCGCCAGCGTGAGCGGCCAGAACTACACGGCGAACTGGTGGACGCAGGGCCAGAACCCCGCCACCAACAACGGACCGGCGGGCAGCGGCCAGCCGTGGACGAAGACGACGACCTGCGCGCCCGCCCCATCGCCGGCGCCGGCACCTGCCCCCGCTCCAGCACCGGCACCCGCACCAGCCCCCGCGCCTGCGCCCGCACCCGCACCCGCACCTGCCCCCGGCCTGCCTCCCGAGGCGTTGAGCGCCAACCAGACCGGCCGCGTCTACGTCGGCTACTACCCGACCTGGAGCGACAACTGGTTCGACTCGACCGGCAAGAACGCGGCCGAGGTCTATCGCGCCAGCAAGTTCGCGCGCATCCCCGCCAACTACACCCACGTGATGGTGGCCTTCGGCGACCCGAACTTCTCGTGGAACGGCCTGGCGGCCAACAACTGGTCGGGAACCGGCATCTCGTTCAACTCGACGCCGCGCGACATCAAGGCCGCCATCGACGTGCTGCACCAGCGCAACATGAAGGTGATCCTCGCGATCGGCGGCGCCACGTACCACAACTGGGACGGCCTCGCGGCCGAGGGCGCGGCCGGCAGCGGTGCGCGCATCACGGCGCTGACCAACTTCATGCGCGACATGGGAATCGACGGGCTGGACGTCGACTACGAGGTGGACGAGAACGTCGACCGCTACGCCAACGTGACGAAGGCGATGCGCGCGGCGGTCAACGCGGCGGGCGGCGGGCGCCTGCTGACGACGGCGGCGTGGTCCACCGGCGCCGACTGCACCTCGGCCACGTCGAGCGAGCCGTATTGCGCCGGCAAGATCTCGTACTGGGGCGGCAGCGCGGGCCGCGAGCGCCTGCTGATGTCGCGCCACCCGACGGTGGCCAACTCGTTCAACATGGTCAACGTCATGTCGTACGACGCTCGCTACGAGAACTACGACGGGGTCACGGCCTACAACCAGTACCGCGACCTGTTCCCGTCGAGCACCATCGTCTCGGTCGGTCTGGAGCCGCCGCCCGAGGGCTGGGCCGGCGGCATCCTCGTCGTCAACGATGCCGACGCGCAATGCGAAGGCTCGCGAAACCTGAAGACGCAGTACGGCGCCACCATCAACGCACCGTACTCGGTCGCCCGCTACACCGGCGCGGTGACCGGCAGCACGAGCGCCAAGCGCAACCCGCGCGACGGCGCGATGCTGTGGTCGATCCTCAAGACGGCCAATGGCAGCTGCGGCTCCGCGCCGGTGGCCTCGCCCGGCGCCATCGGCAAGAAGATCGCGCCGAGCTTCGGGCTGACCGACGACCCGCTGCTGCAGCAGGCTGAGTGGAAGTAGCGCACCCGGCTTAACAGGGCGGGCTGAGTCCCGCCCTGAGCGAGATCAAGAACGCCGAGGCACCTGCCCTCGGCGTTCTTCCTTGTGCGTGATGCATTTCTCGAACTCGAACGCATCGAGGTAAGCACCCGTGCGCAGCCGCAGCAATACTGCGCGCCACAAGCAACAACACCAGGGCAACCATGGCGCAGCGTCCCGACTTCCTCTACCCCGGCGGCTCGCCGCTGATGCACCCGACGCTGCAGCTCAAGCGATCGGAGATGTACGGCTTCTTCGTGCGCGGCGACATGGGCAAGCTGCAGGCGACGGTCGACGCCACCCTCACCGCCGTTGCCGCCGGGAAGATGAGCTTCAAGGTGCTCTCGCCGTTCGTGATGCTGACCTTCACGCGCGTGCAGCACGCCAACTCCGCCTGGCCCAGCGACCGGGCGAAGGGCTGGGGCGAAGAGATCGACATCGTCACCTGGGTGATGGTCGGCCAGGTGAACCGCGGCGACAGCGGGGTGAGCGAGGTCTACATGTACCCCTGCCACATCTGGGTCGACGACTCGATGGCGCTCATCAACGGCCGAGAGCTGTACGGCTACCCGAAGAACCACTGCGAGTACACGATGCCCGCGCCGGGCGAGCCTGCCACGCGGTTTTCGCTCGCGGCCAAGGGCTTCCAGCCGTTTTCGCCGGACACGCAGCTCGCGCTGCACCCGCTGCTCGAGGTCAGCGCCGCCACCGGCGGCGCCGCGCCCAAGGCACCGAGAGTGCTCAAGGGCCTGGACGAATTCATCGAGCAGGCGATCGAGCTGCTCGCTGCCAACCTGCCGGCGTTCTTCGAACTCGACAAGGCCGGCTGGGAAGACGTGGCGCAGATGGTGCGCAGCATGGCCATCGAACAAATCTTTCTCAAGCAGTTCCCAGACGCGGCCGGCATCAAGGCCGTCTACCAGGCGCTCGTGACGGCACCGGCCAAGGTCACGGCGGTGCGCCATGTCGAGCTGCTGGGCGACGAGTACGCGTGCGTGCTGCACCCCTTCGCGAGCTTTCCGCTCGATCAGACGCTGGGCCTTCCGCTCGGCTCTCAAGAGGCCATCCTGCCGTTCCACCAGAGCCTGGACTTCGAGGTTCCGGCCGGCGAGGAGCTGGTCGACAACTCGACGGTCGCGCCGGAGAAGATCGCGATCATCGGCGGCGGCGTGGCCGCCATGACGGCGGCCTTCTACCTCACCGACCAGCCCGGCTGGCAAAACGAACGCGAGATCACCGTCTACCAGATGGGCTGGCGGCTCGGCGGCAAGGGCGCGAGCGGGCGCAACGCCGAGATGGGCCAGCGC
>CAJPFZ010000469.1 GCA_905339355.1 Burkholderiaceae bacterium | reverse complement strand
GGGTTCCGCTCGCTGCTCAGGCCGAGAAGGTATTCGACGCTCACGCTCATGCTCTGGCAAAGCCGCGCGAAGGACTCGAGGTCGGGCAGTCCTGGCTGCTCTGGGTCGAGCCACCTGCGCGCCGTGGGACTGGTGCGGCCTGTCACCCTGGACAACTGCGGGATTCGCCGGCGTGGTGGCACGCCGGCCGCGTCGAACTCGGCCACCAGCCGATCGCGCAGGCCGGGGATGAGATTCAACTGGTCCTTCTTCCTCGCAGACGCACGCGGGCCGCGCTGACCAGTTGCTTTGTCGGCCGCTTCCTTGGACCGTGGTTGGGTCTTCTTCATGTCGTCAGTCAGGTCCGATCGGTGGTGCCGGGAACACTTCGGCGGATTGGCCGTGTCAATCCTATCGCTCTCACGGAGGATCAAGGGTGGGAAGTATGTTGCAACTTATTCTTTTACGCCGTCCATTGTTTCCCCACTTGTTACCGGCGTAAAGAATAACTTTGCAAGTTTCCAGATTGGCGAAGAGAAAGAATTGCTATTGACACTGACGCAGCGCAACACTAGTCTTTCGCTGACTCGGTCTGCACCTGCCCTCGCCTTCGACATCCCGTCTCGACCGGATCGGCGACAGCCCCTCGCGACTCGTACGAGCAGCACACGACACACAAGCCTCATGTTCACCGCACCACCTGCATTGCACGTCACGAACCTTGCCGGCCTCATATGGCTGCGAGAGGAGTGTCGCCACGACCTCGGGCACGCCGCATACCTTTTCGACATCGTCGAGGAAGAGGCGCGCTTCTATCTCGAGCTCCCCGACAGCGCCATCGACGCACTGTGCACCGAACTCGACCTGTCGCTCTTCGTTCCGCGCTTCGACAGCCGAGCTCTCGTGGCGTTGGTGGCGGAAAGCCGCGACGTGTCAGGCGGACTGCGCGCATCCCACCTCGAGCTGCACAACCTCGCAGGCCTCGAGGCGTTGAGCGACGCCTGCCGGCGCAGCACCGCGGATGCCGTCTGGATCTACCGCATCAACCGGCAAACAGCCGAGGCGTATCGTGCGCTCCGCCACCGCGATGCGGTCGCGATATGCAGCCTGCTCGCCGTCTCGGCCGTCGTGCCGCGGTACGACCGTCACGACATCACGCGAATCCTGGACAAGCCTGCCGGCTCGCGAGCCATGTTCGCGGCGGCTTACGAGCCGGACATCGCAGAACCCGACGACGCGCGGTTGGGCATCCAGCTGACGCATTGAGGAGGATCACCATGGCGGCACACCAGCACCACCACTTCCGCCGTCTCGACATCGCGCGAGAAGCGCTCGATCTCGGCGCGCGCAGGACGGTGGTCCAGCAACTTACGGGGATCACGGAGAAGGAGCTGAGGCGGGTCTTCGGGGCATGCCCCGCCCTCACCGCCAACACCGGATGTCGGCCAAGCTCGATCGACAAGCTCTTCCATGGCCGCCAGATGCATTTGCACGCATCAGACTTCTACAACGGCTTCCACCATCTCTTCCATCGCGGCGCATCGCCGGACGAAGCCATGGTGGTCGCTTACCGCCGATACCAGGACCGCCACGCGGGCAGCGTTCGACTCGGATTTGATCGCGCCTTCTGGGTTGTCATGTCCGTCTGCCAGCTCTGGACCAATACCCGCCCTACGCTGACGCCGTTGCGCTGCAGTACCTGTGGCGCGCTCCATCTCGCACCGGTGGGCGCCAAAGCGGCCAAGGGAATGCCTTGCACCTACTGCAGGCTCGACCGGCGCTCGACGCGACGCCAACGGCGATCGCACGCCGATGTACCGCCCCAAGCCGGACGCTCCACGCCGCTTCGGCAGGCGGACGGCGCCTGCGCCGAGCCCACCTGGCGCACTGATCGCGAGCTGCGGGTTCAATAGGCGCCCTCATGCACCTGCTGGACCGGGCCAGCAAGCTCCTTCGGAAGCGGTGCAGCCTGCCGGCGGGCCCTTCTTCCCCGCCCCACTTGCCGCGAGTTCAAGGCGTAGACCAAGTGCTGGCCCCCCATGGGGTACTGCTGGGCCGCATCCGTAAAGCGTACGGCCACGATGAACAGCAGTTCAATCAACACATTTTCGCGCCCATCACCGAACTGGCAGCGTGGGTTCATCTGCTGCCCGGACCGCCCGGGAGCGGACATGGACACCCTGGTGGCGCACTGGAACAGGCGCTGACGACAAACCTCTTCAGCCTGCAGGCCGCCGACGGGCGCACCTTCGACGACTCGAACACAGCGTCGCCATCGCACGACGCGACGCAGCGTTGGCGCCTTGCATGCGCCTTGGGCGGACTGTTCTCCGGGCTTCGCAATCTGCTGGGTGCGATCGAGGTGGCATCGACTGAAGGAAAGCCGTGGCCGGCATCCGCGACGCCTCTTCTGTGCTGGCTGCGAACCCTGCCCGCACCCAGGTACCACTATCGATGGAACGTCTCCATGGGAGAGGCCGCCTGGCCAGCGGTCTACGTGGCCTCGCGCTGCATCAACCGGGCTGCCATGGTGTTCCTGATCCGGGACGACGCAGAGGTGGCTTCTGGCCTCCTGTCCTGTGTCGCCGGAGCGCACGGACCCGGGCGGAGCCCGGTTTCCGATGTCGTGTCCCGTGTGGTCCAGGCGATGGCTGCGCGCGAACAGGCCGCAGCTGCGCCCGGACGCGTTGGGCAACCCGGCGCACCACCTTCCTGCGCGCCCACACCAAGCTCGAACGCAGGCGGCGATCCGTCGTGCGCCGCTGCCGCCGACGTGCAACGCACGGCGGAGGCGACCAGGTCAACAGAGGTTGAACACGCCGCTTCATCCCTTGTGTTCGACGTTCGGGACGCCTTCGCAGACAGTCGGGCAATCGAGGTCGCACCGGAACCGCTGACATTGGACACCTCGCGCATCACCAATCCCCGCGTGCGGGAACAGGTCGAAGACGTCGTCCATCGGCTGGAGGGATCGTTCGACACCATGCTCTCGAGAATCGTCCCGGGCGGCATCTTCGTCGCACTGGAGGAGTTCGTGGGACCGCATTCGGATGGCGCGGCCGTGGTGCGCGCCGCTCACGAGGCCGGCCTGCTCGCGATCGACGCTTCGACTGCGTCCCGCCGCGTGTCGACAGAGCGGATCGAAGGCACCGACGTGGCCGGCATCATCCTGAGCGCCGAAGCATTCCGCGGCCACTCCGACTGGGTGGCGCGCGGGCAGGAGGGTGCTCGAAAGAGCCCCGATGCACTCGGCGATTGAAAGTTCGACCCGGAGGACGCTGGTCACTCGCGCAGATTGCCAACAACCCAGCACCACATCATGCCGCTCGCCAAGCCACGTTGCTGCTCAGAAACAGCTCCCGTAAACGACCGCTGCCCGCGAGTTGATTGACCGATGCCTGCAGCGCTTGGGCGAGCGCTTCGGAATCGCGCTTGACAGCCATCCCGACCGCCCATCCGTCGCGCGGCGCCCGCGGCACGGGTATCGGTTCGATCGCAAAGCGCGGGTCGCCGCGCAGCACGGATTCCAGTTCCGATCGCAGCCCGGCGGCGGCATCGACCTGCCCATGCCGCAGCGCATGCGCTGCCTCGGCGCCGTTCTTCCATTGCGTGCTCAGCTGTTCTCTGTAGGCGCCGCCGTCGGCGCCGATCAACAGCCAGCCCGCCAGCGACTGGCCCGGCACTGCCACACGATGACCCGCCAACGCAGCGAGCGTGTCAAGCCGGGGCAGCCGTTCGATTGGGCGCGCCACCACCACGTCGTCGCGCCAGTACGGCCCGAAGATCCGCACCTGCGGGTTGCCATCCATCAACGGGCGATCGACCGGCACGTGCAAGAGCACATCGGCCGGACCGTAGCCGAGGTAGTGGCCGCGCCAGACCATGTTGCGCAGGTCGTCGTCCATGTTCTCGTCGGCATGGAACGGCATCAGCGCCAGCTTCACGCCGAGCGAAGCGGCCAGCGCTTGCGCAAGCTCGACGTCGATTCCCTTGCCGTCCACGTGAAAGGGCGGCATGTCGTGGTAGACGCCCACCGTGAGGACACCGCGCTCGCGCACACGGGACAGTGGCGTCGCCGACACGCGCAGCGGCGAGCCCGTGGCGGCAGCCATGCCCGCCGCGCCGATCCATCGCAAGCAGGTTCTGCGTGTGGCAGTCATGGCTGGAGCGGCTTTTCGCGCACGGTCTCGAGGTATGCCTTGATGGACCAGATTGCCTCCTGGTTCATCGCCTCCTCGAAGGGGGGCATGTACACGGCGCCGTTGCGGGTGCGCCCACGGCGCACTGTGGTGGCGAAATGGTTGTCGATCTCCTTCACGCAAGCGGCCCGACGGCCGGCGTCCTTCAGAGAGGCACATTCGTTGTCGAGCTTGCGCAAGTCAGGCGCGATGCCGCCCGAGATCGCTTCCAAGCCATGGCAGCGCGCGCAATTCTGGTTGTAGGCGGAGGAGCCGATCCGCACGGCCGCTGCGTTGGCGCGGAAGGGGTTCTCGGTGCGCCACGCATCACCGAGTTTGGGCAATGCCGAGGTGTCCACTGCCTGGGGCGTGACGTCCCCATGTGCCCAAGAAGCGGCGCATGCCGCCACGGACAACAGCAGTGCGCCGGCACGCAGGGACCAGGTTCCTCGCAGGCGGCGGCCAGGGGAAAATTCGCGAATCAAAGGGGCATTGGGCTGCACGTCAGGTCTCCGTCAAATTCGAGGTGAACGATGCGCCTCAACTGCAAAGCCTGTGCCATTGGCCGATGTCCCAGGTGGGAACACAACTTGCATTTCCTCGGCCAGCGAGTTGCGCCACATCAAAACAGTTCCGCTGGCGGCCTGCGACAAACGGCCCCTCAAGCGGGTGTACACGAGACAACTGCTCCTTCGGGAGCAGAGGAGCCACGATGACTGCCAACCCCACTGCGCCTGCGCATGTCACGACCTGGAGCACTCCCTCGGCCCTGCCTTGTGCGGAGAAACCCGCACGGACCGAGCTGATCAAGCAGTCGCACCTGCGTTGCACTGCACTGGGCCTGTCGCGCATCGAACGTCCGGACTTCGAGCCCCTCATGCGAAGCGACTTGAGCGTCGCGCGCGAACGAAACCAGCGGCTGTTCACCCATGCGGCGCCGGTCATGGAGATGCTGTTCGAGCAGATCGTCAACAGCGAAAGCATGATCGTGCTGACCGATGCGCAGGGCACGATCCTGCACTCGGTGGGCGACAACGACTTCCTCGAGCGCGCCAACAAGGTGGCGCTGTCGCCGGGGGTCAACTGGGCCGAGCAGTCCAAGGGCACCAACGCGATCGGCACCGCGCTGTTCGAGGAAACCCCGACGCTCGTGCACGGCGGCGAGCACTTCATCCACGCCAACAGCTTCCTCACCTGCTCAGCGGCGCCCATCTTCGACCCGCGCGGCAACATGCTCGGCGTGCTCGACGTGACCGGCGACCAGCGCTCGTATCACCAGCACACGATGGGGCTGGTGCGCATGTCGGCGCGAATGATCGAAAACCACTGGCTGTCCGACGACTACGGCAACCGCCTGCGGCTGCACTTCCACAGCCGCGTCGAGTTCATCGGCACGCTGCTCGAAGGCATCATCGTCGTCGGCGCCGACGGCAAGATCCTCGGCGCCAACCGCAGCGCACTGGACCAGCTCGACATGAGTTGCGCGGCGCTGCGCATGCACAGCCTGGCGAGCCTGTTCGGCACCACGGCATCCGCGGTGTTCGACCATTTCCGCTCGCCGCTGCCGGTGCCGATGTGCCTGAGCCTGGCCAACGGGCGGCAGTTCCACGCCAACGCCCGTTTCAGCGCGCCCACCCGCACGATGATGGCCGGATTGGGCGGCGGCGAGTCGATGTCGGGAAACGCCAAGGAGGAAGCGTTCGCGCGACCGGGGACGAGCCGCCCGGGCGGCGCGATGCCTGTGCCGCTCGTGCCCTCGGACGGCATATCGGGGCTGCACTATCTGCGCACGGGTGATGCGCAAATCGAGGCAACGCTGCAGAAGGTGCAGCGCGTGCTGAACCGCGACATCCCGCTGCTGATCCTCGGCGAGACCGGTACCGGCAAGGAACTGCTCGCACGTGCCGTGCACCAGGACTCGAATCGTGCCAAGCAGCCCTTCGTCGCCGTCAACTGCGCCTCCATCCCGGAGTCGCTGATCGAGGCTGAGCTGTTCGGCTACGAGGACGGCGCGTTCACCGGCGCGCGCCGCAAGGGTGCCTGCGGGCGCATCGTGCAGGCCAACGGCGGCACGCTGTTTCTCGACGAGATCGGTGACATGCCGCTTGCGCTACAGGCCCGGCTGCTGCGGGTACTGCAGGAGCGCTGCGTCACCCCGCTCGGCAGCAAGAACTCGATCATGGTCGACATCGCGGTCATCGGCGCGACCCATCGCAACTTGCGCGAGATGATCGAGGCGGGCAGCTTCCGCGAGGACCTCTACTACCGACTGAATGGCCTGGTCGTGCGGCTGCCCGCGCTGCGCGAACGCAGCGACCTCGACGTGGTGGCGCGGCGCATCCTCGCGGCCGAGTGCCCTCAGGCCACGCCGGAGATCTGCCCGTCGGTGATGGCGCTGTTCCATCGCTACACCTGGCCCGGCAACATCCGCCAGCTCGCCAACGTCCTGCGCACGGCGGCGGTGATGTCGGCCGGCGAAGCGCAGATCACCGAGCAGCATCTGTCCGATGACTTCCTCGAGGACGTGCAGCGCGTGCGGCCAGCCCCGCCGGCTGCTGTGGTGGTTGCGGCGCCAGCCGCAGCCTCCCCGGTGGTTCAGGCCGCTGCAGCGCCCTGCCCCGCGCTGCCCGCCGAGGGGCTGGAAGACTGCGCGGCGCGCCCGCTGACGATGGACGCCAAGGCCGACCCGCGCACACTTGGCGAAGCCGAGATCGAGATGATCCGTGAGGCACTCGCCGCAGCCAACGGCAATATTTCGGTTGCATCGCGGCGTCTGGGGATCAGCCGCAACACCATCTATCGCAAGCTGCGCTGGAACAGCGGCGGCTGAGTTTCTCGAGCGATCCCGGCGCTCGCCGGGATGCGCAGTGGGCCCGGGAAATCCCTGTGCCACGACAGCGCGCCACTGTTCCGAAGTGGAGCAACCCCGGGCGCAGCGTCGCAACCCAAACACCGTTCACACAGGGCTTGTCCTGACCGCCGAGCCTTGCGCGCGTCCGCCATGGCCGCAACCAGACCTCCTCTCGCGTCCGCCGCCGTCGGCATGCGTCTTGCGGAAAGCCATCCATGGTGGCGTGCCGTTGATGGTGCCACCGACGGCTACTCACACCACCCATGAAAATCCTCGTGCTCGGTTCGGGCGCCGGCGGCGGCTTCCCACAATGGAATTGCAACTGCACGCTGTGCGCCGGGCAACGGCAGGGCCAGCTCAGCGCACATGCGCGCACGCAGAGTTCGATCGCCGTCTCGGCCGACGGTCAATCCTGGGTGCTGCTCAACGCATCACCCGACATCGGCCAGCAGATCCGCAGCCATCCGCAGTTGCACCCGCGGCATGGGCTGCGCGACACCCCCATCAAGGCGGTGGTGCTGATGGACGCGCAGATCGACCACGTGAGCGGGCTGCTGGGCCTGCGCGAGGGTCCGTGCATCGATCTCTATGCGACGCCCTGCGTGTTCGAGGATCTCACCACCGGGCTGCCGCTGTTGAATGTGCTGGAGCACTACTGTGGCACCCGCTGGCACATCGTGCCGGTGGCCGGGCACCGGCTGAGCGCCGGCTTCGAGATCGAAGGCTTCGCCTCGCTGCGCTTCACGGCGCTCGCCATCCCGGGCAAGGCGCCACAGTATTCGCCGCATCGCCGTGAACAGGTCGTGGGCGACAACATCGCCCTGCTGATCGAGGACCTGGAACAGGGCGGGCGTCTCTTCTATTCCCCGGGGCTCGCCGACGTGGGCGAGCAGGAACTGCGCTGGATGAGCGGGGCCGACTGCCTGCTGGTCGACGGTACGTTCTGGGAGGAAGAAGAGATGCAGCGCGCCGGACTCGGCGCCCAGACGGCCAGCGACATGGGCCACCTGCCGCAGCTCGGCACGCCTGCGCGGGCCGGCATGCTCGACGTGATGGCGGCAACGTCCGCCACGCGCAAGGTGCTCATCCACATCAACAACAGCAATCCGATCCTCGACGAATCGAGTGCGCAGCGCCGCGAGCTCGACTTGCGCGGCATCGAGGTCGCCTACGACGGGATGGAGATCACGCTGTGAGCATCGCCCTGCCCGCACGCGCCTGGTGCCTGAGGCGATGCTGAGGCTGCAGCACCTGACCCAGCGCTACGGCTCCCGGGTGGCGCTCAACGCGCTCAGCCTGCACGTGGCGCGCGCGAGCTTCGTCGTGCTGCTGGGCCCGAACGGCGCCGGCAAGTCCACGCTGTTCCAGGTGCTCACTGGCCTGTTCGCCGCCGACGCGGGCGAGGTGGAGGTGGCGGGCCTGTCGATGCGCGAGGACGCCCCGCGTGCGCTGGCGCACATCGGCGTCGTGTTCCAGCAGCAGTCACTCGACCTCGACCTGAGCATCGTGCGCAACCTGCAGTTCCACGCCGACCTGCATGGCCTGCCGCGGCAGCTGGCAGCCCAACGCATGGCGGCGGACGCGGCCAGGTTCGGGCTGGCGGCCGAGATGGCCCGGCGTGTGCGTGAACTTTCGGGCGGCAACCGGCGCAAGGTCGAACTGATGCGCGCCTTGCTGCACCGGCCCCAGTTGCTGCTGATGGACGAGGCCACCGTCGGGCTCGACCCGGCGTCGCGCCACGAGCTGATCGGCCGCCTGCATGCGGAGGTGCGCGAGCGTGGCGTCACCGTCCTTTGGGCGACGCACCTCGTGTCCGAAGCCGATGGGGCAGACCGCGTGCTGGTGCTGCACCGCGGCGAACTGCTCGCCGACGGCACGCCGCGCGAGGTCACGGCCACGCTGGGCGGTCCGACCCTCGAAGCCGCCTTCATCCACGCCACCCAATGAGAACGCCATGAAGCTCCTCGTGCCCGGTTTGCTGCTGCTC
>CAJPFZ010000468.1 GCA_905339355.1 Burkholderiaceae bacterium | reverse complement strand
AGCACGGCGGGAATCGCCTGCAGCTGGATGGGTGTGGGAACGGTGTAGCCCTGTTCGTGCACGGCACGCAGCAGCGGCTCGGCGAGGCCGAGAGAGTCAAAAGACATGGGGGTCCAACGGGGATCGGCCTGTCGCTCTCGTTCGGAGCGCCAGTCGCAGGCTGAAGGTGGGGTGAGCGCGGGGCTCGGTCAGAACTGACGGCAGCGAAGTGACTGGTGTCTACGCTGGTGGGCGCATTGTAGCGGGCACGCGGTCGGCGCTCGCTTGGAGAAGCCCTGGGTTCCTGGGGCTCATCAGCAGCACCAGCAACCCGGCGAACGCAAACGGTGCGCCCGCCCAGCCCATGTTGGCAAAGCCGACGCTGCCCGACACCGCGCCGCCGATGGCCGCGCCCACCGCGGTGCCGATATACAACATCGAGGTGTTGAGCGAGAGCAGGATCGGCGCCTGCGCCGGGGCGAGCACCGCGAGGCGCGATTGCTGCGGCGTCATCATGCCGAAGCCGGCGACACCCCAGACGACCAGCGCGGTCGCGAGCAGCAGGTAGTGTCCCTGGGTGAATGGCAGCAGCAGCATCGTGCTTCCGAGCACGCTCAGCTGCACGACCAGCGAGCGCCGCGGCCCGAAGTGGTCGTTGGCCCAGCCGCCCACCAGCGTGCCCGCCACGCCCGAGGCGCCGAACAGCATCAGCGTGAGCGACATGCGCTCGCTGGACATCGGGTGAAGCGCTTGCAGGACCGGGCCGATGTAGGCGAAGACGAGGAAGATGGCGATGAAGTAGAGCAGCGTCAGGCCGAGTGTCCACAGCACCGGCGCGCGGGTGATCAGGCCGCCCAGCCCCTTGAAGCTCGCGCCGGGGGCCTGGATGTTCTTCGGCAGGATCATGAGCAGCACGACGGCGGCGAGCGCCGCGATACCGGCGACCAGCGCCACCGGCACCTGCCAGCCGAAGCGGAACCCGAGCCAGGCGCCGAGCGGCAGCCCGACCACGTAGCTCAAACTGATGCCGAGGAACACCAGCGACAGCGCCCGGCCTCGCTTGGCGGGTTCGACCAGCGCGACCGCGATGCCGGCACAGATGGGGGTGAACATCGCGCCGACGCCCATCAGCACGCGGCCGGCCAGCAGCATCGTGAAGCTCGTCGCCAGCGCGCACAGCGCATTGCCGAGTGCGAACACCGCCATGCTGACGCACAGCGCACGCTTGCGAGGCCAGCCGCCGGTGAGCACCAGCGCGAGCGGCGCGAGCACGGCGGTCGACAGTGCATAGACGGTGATCGCCTGCCCGCTCGTTGCCACGCTCACCTGCAGCGACTCGCTGATCGGCACCAGGATGCCGCTGATCACGAAGGCGCCTGTGCCGAGCACCAGATTGCACAGGGCGAACAGGTAAAGCAGGCGCGGCATAGGGCCGCCACCGTAGCAGAAAGGTCATCCGATTGCAGTGGGGCGACAATAGCGCGTCAGGCGCACGCGTTCTGCGGAGTTCGCCCCACCC
>CAJPFZ010000467.1 GCA_905339355.1 Burkholderiaceae bacterium | reverse complement strand
CGGCATGCACCCGGGCCCGCTGCTCGCCTACCTGATGGCCGACCCCGAGCTGAGCCTGCAGAGCATGCTGATGGTGGCCGCGGTGATCGGCAGGCGCAAGACCGCGGCCTATGTCGCGCTGGTGGCGCTGTTCAGCGTCGCTGCCGGACTGGTGTACGGCGCCTGGGTCGACGGCGTGAGCCCACTGTGGATTGCCGGTGGGCTGGCGGCCTTCGCGGCGGTGCTGGGTTCGGTCCTGATCGGGCTGAACCGGCGGCCGGGCGGCGCCATCCATGCGACCTGAACTCTCGGGAGAACGACCATGCGGAAGATGAAGATCCTCGGACCCGGCTGCGCCAACTGCCGCAAGCTCGAGACGGTGGCCCGCGAAGCCGCCGCCGGTGCCGGCATCGAGGCCGAGATCATCAAGGTGACCGACATGAAGGCCATCATGGCCTACGACCTGATGTCCACGCCGGGCCTCGTGATCGACGAGAAGCTCGTGAGCAGCGGACGCATTCCGACCCAGGCTGAGATTCGGGAGTGGCTCTCGGCGTGAGCGGCGGCGGTTCTCACGGTAGGGGGGTGCGGAAGGTGGCGACATTGACTCGCATCAAACGGCAGGCCGCGCTTTGGGCGAGAGTCGGTGTGATCGGCTCTTGCCACGAATGCACCCCATGAGAATTTCGGCCACGGTGCCACCCGCAGTGGCAGCCCTCAACGTCACCGTCTACGTCAAGAACACGCCGATACGCGCGATCGTGACGCGCGAGGCGCTCGAGGCGCGGTTCGGGACCATCGGCAAGACGCAGTCGGACTTGCTCGCCGCCTATGAGGCCCACTCGTCGGAGATCGCGGCGCTGGTTCTCGACGAATTCCGGCGCACGCACAAGCAGCCGCTGATCTTCCTCGGCCCGCGCAGCGAGCCCGCGCCGCAGACGTGCAGCCAGGCAGCCTGAGCGCGGCGTCGTGCGGCCATGCGTGAAACAGCCGACTATTTCACGCAGAGAGGAGCGAACTGACATTGCGCAAGCGCGTTGAAGGCTGCCCGGGCCGATGATCTGCGTCGAGCGGGGCTGGGGGGCACAGTGCGGACTGCGGAGGCTGCGTGAGACATCTGTTGGCGGGCATGGCGTTGTGCGCAGGCTTGCAGTTGGGCTTCGCCCAGCCGGCCGGCACGCCGCACTTTCGCGCGCACGCCGACCCTGCCGTCCCGGCGCTCGGCGCGCAGCTGCTCACGGCGAGCGAGCGTGCCTACCTCGCCCAGCTTCCGACCGTTCGCGTGGCCGTGCCCACGCCGCCGGCCGAGCCGTATGAACTGATCGGCGCCGACGGCGAGATCACGGGCATTCACCCCGAGATGCTGCTGGCCCTGGGCAACGCCTTCGGTATCCGGATGACGCCGGTGGTTCTGCCGGGCTGGCCGGCGGTGCTGGAGGCGGCACGCCGCCGCGAAGTCGACATCGTGATGACCGTCGGCGTCACGGCCGAGCGATCGCAGTACCTCGAGTTCACGCTCGGCGCCACGCCGTGGCCGGGCGCGCTGTTCACCCGCGGCGGGGCGCCCCCCGCGGAGCTGGCGACAGCCCGCTTCGCGCTCGAACGCGACTACCTCGCCAACGACTTCGTGCGCCGCCAGTACCCCAAGGCGACCATCGTCACGACCGAGACCACCACCGATGCGCTGCGCGCGGTCGCCGACGGCCGCGCCGACGTCTATCTCGGCAGCCTGCTCGAGACCAGCGCCTGGCTGGCGCGCGAACCGGTGCCCGGCGTGGAAGCCGCCCGGCTGCTCGACTACGGCAGCGGCTCCTACCACTTCGGCGTGCGCAAGGACTGGGCGCCGCTGGCGGCCATCCTCAACAAGGGCATCCACACGCTTCGATCGGTGCCCAACACGCCGCTCGATGCCGCGCTGTCGGGCCTGCCGGCGCAGTTGCGGCCGGCGCCCGCGCTCGCACTGGACACCCAGGAGTCGGCAGCCCTCATGAGCTACCCGATCTGGCGCGTGGGGGCCGTGCGTGGGCTGGCCCTGCTCAACGACGTCGACGAACGCGGCGCGCACGCGGGCATTGCCGCGGAGTATGTGGAACAGGTCGCGCGCAGGCTCGGCGTCGGAACGGTGATCGTTCCCTTCCCCAATGTCGCGGCGATGCTGGAGGCGCTGCGTGCCGGGCAGATCGACGTCGTGCCCTTTCTCACCCGCACGCCCAGGCGCGCGGCGGAGTTCACCTACTCGAAGCCCTACGTCGAGATGCCCTACATGCTGGTGGCACGCAGCGACGGCCCCCTGTACTGGAGCCTGGACAGCCTCGGCGGAAAACGCCTCGCCCTGGCGCACGAACACCCCCTGCGGGAGGTGATCGCCCAGCGGTATCCGAAGGTGCACGTCGTCGACGCGTCCGACGGCAACGTGGCGATGGACATGGTCGCGCGTGGCGACGCCGACGCGGCCGTCGAAGTCAAGCTGTTCGCCAACCTGCGCATCAACGGCGACAACGACGGCACGCTGCGCACCACGACCACGATCGACGAGCTGCCCGCGCAGTTCAGCTTCGCGACCTCCCGCAAAGCCGCCCAGCTCGTGCCGCTGATCGATCGGGCTCTGGCCGACATAGCGCCGGCCGAACACCGGCGCATGCTGCGCCGCTGGGTGGCGATCGACCTCAAGCCGGCGTTCCCGTGGCGCCGCTACCTGCCGGCTCTGAGCGTCGCGGGCGCCGCGCTCCTGGTGCTGCTGCTGGCCACGGGGTGGTGGATGCGGCGGCTGCGGCGCGAGGTGAAAGTGCGCAGGCGCTCCGAAGAACTGCTCAACGACATCGCCACCAGCGTTCCGGGCCTCGCCTTCCGCTATGTGCTGGACAGCGCGGGAACGCTGCGCCAGCACTACTTCACACCCGGTGCCAAGGCCTTTCTGGGACTTGAGCTCGAGGCGCATCGCAGCCTGATCGAAACCTTGGCGCCGCACCTGCGCGCCGACCAGCGCGAGGCGGCGCTGGCGCTCGAGCGCAGCTGCCTGCGCAGCGGCGAGCGTTTGCGGTTGACGACGGCCTACGCCCCGCCGCAAGGGCCGCAGCGCTGGCTGCGTGTCGAGGCGGTGCGCTCGCGCGCGAGCGAGGAGGGTGCTGTCTGGACGGGCTACGTGGTGGACGTGAGCGCCGAACACGAACTGCAGGCGCAGGTGATGCGCGAAGCCGAATCGCGCAACCTGCTGCTGGCCACCGCCAGCCACGAGCTGCGTGTGCCGACCAACAACCTGTCGCTCGCGCTGCAGGCGGTCCACCTCGACGAACTCGGCGGTGGCAACGCCGAGTCGGTGCGTATCGCCAAGCGCGCGGCCGACACGCTGGGCCAGCTGCTCAACGACGTGCTCGACGCCGCCAAGTTCGACAGCGGCACGATGCGGCTTTCTCCGCGGGCATTCGACCTGCACGAGATGCTGCAGGAGCTCAATGACGTGTGGCGGATGGCGGCGAAGGAACGCGGGCTCGGGTTCGACATGGCGGTGGAGAGCGGCGTGCCGGCGATCGTCACGCTCGACCCGCTGCGGCTGCGGCAGATCCTCACCAACCTGCTCAGCAACGCCTGCAAGTTCACCGCCGAAGGGCGCGTCGGCTTGAAGGTGTCGCGCGATGCCGAGGGCCTGAGCTTCGTCGTCAGCGACACCGGCGTCGGCATGCCACCGGAGGCGCAACGCCGTCTGTTCCAGCCCTTCGTGACGATCGACAGCGGCGTCGTGTCGTCATCGACACTGCCGAGCACCGGGCTTGGCATGCTGGTGTCGCGCAAACTGGCCGAACTGATGGGCGGCAGCATCGCCGTGCGCAGCGAGGCGGGGGTGGGCACCACCGTCACGCTGCAGGTTCCGCTGACCACGTGCCGGCGCCTGCCCGGCCTGCCGGCGCAGGGGCAGGTGGTCGTCTGCGACGACGACCCGACCTGCCGCCTGCTGATGGTCCACATGCTGCGGGAACAGGGCTTCGAAGTGGGCGAAGCGGGCGACGCCGAGGCGGCGCTGGCGCTGTTCGCCCGCGGCCCGGTGATGGCGCTCGTGACCGACCTGAACCTGCCGGGCATGAGCGGCCAGGAACTCATTCGCGCGGTCCGCGAGGGCGAGGCGCAGCGCGGCACACGCACGGCCGTGATCGTCTGCTCGGGCAGCGCCGTGCCGGGGGCGCCGCCGCTCGATGCATCGGTCCTGCACGACGCCTATCTGCTCAAGCCGGTGCAGATCGACACGCTCGTGCGAACGCTGGATCAGCTCGGCGTGCGCGCGGCGCCCGCCTCAAGCGGGGCCGGCGCCGAGCTTGCCGACCCGTCGATGGCTTGACAAAGCGCGGTGCACGCGCAAGAGGGTCGCGTCGCCCGCCACGGCGTCGACCTTGAAGCGCAGCTTGCGCGCCAGCGCCAGCATCGCCGTGTTGTCGGCCATCACCCAGCCTTCCATCGTTTCGTAGCCGTCGCGCCGCGCGCGGCGGATCAGGCTTGCGAGCAGCCGTGGCGCGAGCCCGCTGCCGCGCCAGTCCTCGGCCACAGTGACGGCGAACTCGCAGTTCACGAACGCGCCTTCTTCGGAGGGCACGTACTGCGCGGCGCCCACGATGTCGATGCCGTCGGGCGCCGGGATGGTTGCCACGAACACGAAGTCCTGCCCCGTCCGCGGGTGCACGCCGCGTTCGACGGCGGTGGTGTCGAGCTGCTTCTTGTGCTGCATGAAGCGCGAATAGCGCGAGTCGCTCGACAGGCGGTCGAAGGCCTGGACGATCTCGGCCGCGTCGCTCTCGACGATCGGGCGCAGCGTCACCTCCCGGCCGTCGCGCAGGCGCACGCGGCGCGGGCGGTACGGTGCCGCCCGGCTCGCCATCTCACGCAGCGGCAGCTTGCGCCGTCTTGGCGCTTGCCGGCGCGGGCGTGTCGCGCAGCTCGCGCCGCAGGATCTTGCCGATGTTGGTCTTGGGCAGCGGCTCGCTGCGGAACTCGACGATGCGCGGCATCTTGTAGCCGGTGAGATGCTGCTTGCAATGCGCCAGCAGCTCGGCTTCGGTCAGGGCGGGATCCTTGCGCACCACCACCACCTTGACCGCCTCGCCGGCACGCTCGTCGGGCACGCCGATGGCGCCGGCCTCCAGCACGCCGGGGTGCATGGTGAGCACGTCCTCGATCTCGTTGGGAAACACCTTGAAGCCGGAGACGATGATCATGTCCTTCTTGCGGTCGGTGATGCGCACGCTGCCGCTCGCGTCCATCACCCCCATGTCGCCGGTGCGCAGCCAGCCGCCGACGATGACCTTGGCCGTCTCCTCGGGCCGGTTCCAGTAGCCGCGCATCACCTGCGGCCCGCGCAGGCAGATTTCGCCGACCTCGCCCAGCGCGAGGGGCTTGCCGTCGTCATCGAGGATGGCCGCTTCGGTGCTCGGCAGCGGCACGCCGATCTGGCCGCTCCACTCCTGGATGGTGATCGGGTTGGCGATCGCCACCGGCGCGGTTTCGGTGAGGCCGTAGCCCTCGACCAGCGGCACGCCGGCGCGCTCCTTCCAGCGGTGCGCCACCACGTGTTGCACGGCCATGCCGCCGGCCACCGCGAGCTTGAGCCGCGTCAGGTCGACTTTGGCGAAGGCCGGGGCGTCGAGCAGGGCGCGAAACAGCGTGTTCACGCCGATGATCGCGCTGAAGGGGGTCTCCTCGAGGGCCTTGATGAACGCGGGCAAGTCGCGCGGGTTCGGAATCAGCACCGCCTGCGCGCCGAGGTTGAAGAACGAGATCGATCCGGTCAACGCGAACACGTGGTACAGCGGCAGCGGAATGACGATCGTCTCCTTGCCCACTTCCAGATTGGGCGACATCCAGGCCGCCACCTGAAGCACGTTGGCCACCATGTTGCCGTGCGTGAGCATCGCGCCCTTGGCGACGCCGGTGGTGCCGCCGGTGTATTGCAGGAAGGCGAGGTCGTCGTGCGTCAGCGTCACCTCGTCGGGCTGGTGCGCGCGGCCGTCGGCCAGCACGTGGGCGAAATCGACCGCGCCGGGCAGTTGCCAGGGCGGCACCAGCTTCTTCACATGCTTGACCACGGCGTTGGTCAGCAGCCGCTTGATCGGCGGCAGCAGGTCTCCGACCTGCGTGGTGACGACCGTGCGCACCGAGGTGGCGCCGATCACCTGCGACAGCGTCTGCGCGAAGTTCTCCAGCACCACGATGGCGCAGGCGCCGGCGTCGGTGAGCTGGTGCTGCAGCTCGCGCGGCGTGTAGAGCGGGTTGACGTTGACGACCACCATGCCGGCGCGCAGAACGCCGAACAGGGCGACCGGGTATTGCAGCAGGTTGGGCATCATCAGCGCGACACGATCGCCGCGCTTCAGCCCGGCCGATTTCTGCAGCCAGGCCGCGAAGGCGCGGCTGGCGGCGTCGAGCTGCCGGAAACTCATCACCGTGCCCATCGAGCAGTAGGCCGGCAGGTCGGCGAAGCGCGCGCAGCCCGAGGCGAGCATGTCCTTGAGCGACGCGAACTGGTTGATGTCGATCTCGGCCGGAACGCCGGCCGGGTATTGGGCGAGCCAGGGCTTGTTCATGGGGAGGC